>CAZUET010000007.1:0-31805 GCA_964619685.1 uncultured Christensenellaceae bacterium | reverse complement strand
TCATAATATTGTTAACATAATTATAAGCAAAATTGTTTTTTTTAAAAATCATTTTAAAAGACTACCAATTTTGAAATATATGTGCTATAATGAAATTGCTTTGAAAAGCCCCCCAAAAAATATATAAAGGAGAACAAACGATGAAAAAGGTTTTAACATTCTTAGTTTTATTTGTTTTGGTGTTTGCATTAGTAGGATGTACTACTACTAATACCGAAGTCGAAGTTAAAGGTGTTAGTATTGAAGCTCAAAACAATGAAGTTAAAGTCAACCAAACATTACAATTAGACGCAAAAGTTTTTCCGGAGGATGCTGATCAAGGCGTTACTTGGAAATCTGAGGATCCGTCAATTGCAACAGTAAGTGAATCCGGCTTGGTAACGGGTGTTTCCGAGGGTAATGCAACCATAATAGCTACATCTGTAAAGAATTCAGAAATTAGCGGTTCATACATTGTATTGGTTGAAAAAGAAGAAGAAGTTGTTGTTGAACCAACCGGTGTTACAATTGCTGCAGAGGGTGATGCTACAAGCTGTAAAGTCGGCGAAGAGATTAGCTTATCGGCTACAGTAAGTCCCCAAGAAGCAAATCAATCGGTTGAATGGTCAACCAGCGATGAAACTGTTGCTTCTGTAAACAGAGGAAAGGTTAAGGGTGTAAAGGCAGGTACTGTAACAATTACCGCAACTGCTAAAGGTTATGATTCAGTATATAGTACGATTGAAATAACTATTGAACCCGCTGATGCTCCTATTACCTCAAAAGAATGGGACAAAATGGAATATACAGCGCATTCAGACTATTTAACAGCAGAAGATGAAACACCAATAAAAGTAAAGGGTGTTGTTACTTTTATTCACAAGGAAAAGGATAATGGCGTAACATACGGCATACAAAACGGAACAGATGGATACTATGTTTATAATCAAAATGCTTTATCCTTCCCTGTTGAAGTTGGCAGTGTATATGAAATCGGCGGATTTAAAAAGGACTACAAAGGATTAAATGAGATAGTTGATGTTGAATACTGTCAAAAGTTAGATGAAACGATAACATATACCGCAAATGGCATTGATAATATAGATCCAAGTGATTTGGATGCCACTAAGCCTTATCAAGGAGCCATCGTTACAGCTACTGCAGTATTAACTGAAGCTGATGTAAATGAAAGTAAAGCATATAGTTTCTACGGTACAATTAACGGTAAGTCAGCAACATTTAGAGTTGATCCGTCTTATACGAGCGATGATGAATTTAAGGCAATCAATAAGGTTTTGTTGAGTTCCGTCAGCAATACTGAGTTTACATTTAAGGGTGTTATGGTTGCTTTTGGCTATGGTGCGCAGTCACCTCAAATTCAAATTATTTCTGCTGATCATTTAGAATTTGCGGAAGTATCTGCAAAAGAATTATTAGAAGCAATCGGTGAGTCTTTATCAGTTACAAAGTCCATATCCTTCTCTGTAAATAGTATTTCATTACCTACTTCTATCGAAGGATGGGATGAAGTTACATTATCTTGGAGCAGTAATAGTGATCTTATCAATGTTGAAACAGGTGTTGTAAATCATGCTAGTGAAAACACAACAGTTACATTGACAGCAACCTTATCATATCAAGGAGAGTCCGTTGATGTTGCATTTGATGTTTTAGTATTTGCATTAGATAATACAGAATATGAAGTTCTTGCTTCGTTAGATTTGGAAGATGCAGCCGAAGCTGATAGTTATGGTACATCACCGACCAAATCCGGTTATGCAGAGGCTATCGTTCAATTAGGTACACCGAAAATTGATTGGATGCTAAGAAACGCATTGATCGCCGCTTCCTCAAGTGATAGATTTGACGGAAAATTCTCAATTCGTGCTAAGACAGGAAAGGATGCTGCAAGTACAGCAAGAATCGAGGTTCAACAAGAAGGCGAATATAATGTTGTTGAATTCTCAGCTGCAACCTATGGTAATGATAAGAATGGTGCTCAAATTAGAATCGAATATACAACAGATGACGGTGAAACTTGGACAGCAAGTGCTGAGGTTATAGAAATATCCTCTACCGAATTAGTTACATATCGTGTTAAATTACCTGAAGGTGTAAAGCGTGTAGCTATCGTAGTTGTTGAGAATACAGGTAACCGTGTAAACATTGACAACATTAAATTGATGAAATAGTAACTGAAAAATGAAAAAGTTTTTAGCAATTATAACGGTATTAGTAGTTCTTGTTACCATTGTAGGCTGTAGTAATAATATACCCGATGAAACAATTACTATTGATTCTATAGAAATATGTAAAAACGGTGTAAGCATTGATGAGTTGAACGTTTTTGTAAACGACCCGTTTGTATTGGAAACAAACGTACCGTCAGGTCACGAAAAAGAGATCGTTTGGGCAAGCTCAGATCCGTCTGTTGTTTCGATAGACAATAACGGCAATGCAAAAGCCTTAAAGAAAGGAAAAGTCGTAATCACCGCAAAAGTTGAATCTCAACCTTATATCACAGACAGTGTTATAATAACCGCTACTAATAAGGTTCAACAATTAGGTGTTGGAAGCGGTCTATCTAAAAATGATCCAATATTCATTGGTAATGAAGGCGAAGATGAGCCGATTGAAATCTACTTTATTGAGATGCAACATATTTATGCTGATTCGATCTTTATTAAGAAAGGAAATGTCGAGATATTGATCGATGCCGGCTATGAATATGACGGTAATTATGTTAACAAGGTAATTACACAATATTGTACTGATGGAATTTTGGATGTATTTATGGTTTCTCATAGTGACGGTGATCATATTGATGGAATCCCCAATGCACTTAAAACTGTAGATAACATCTCATTGATGGTCGACTATGGCGGATCAGGATCCGGAAATGTATTAAATGCTCGTCAAAAGTATACAGAAAAGGGTACGATGTACCATTCGGCTTATGACTGTGTAAATCACTTAAATGGTGCTTCCGATGTTTACTATTTAACCGAGGATTTCTATTTTGAGGTTTTAGATACAAAGAGTTATATCGACATTTCTCAAAGTTCAGCATCAAATCCTCATTCGTTAGCTGTAATATTCTACTATAAAGATTTTACCTTCTTTACCGCCGGGGATATTACAAGTGAGACTGAAAGAAACCTGTTAATTAACGAGGATCTACCTGAGGTAACTTTATATAAGGCTTCGCACCATGGCTCACATGGTTCGAATTCCCAAGAATTATTAGATACCCTAAATCCTAAGGCTGTAGCAATTTCTGCCGCTCGTGCAAACCAGTATCAAGCAGATCCGGGTGCTCCGTCTAAAAATAACACCTATAATTTAAACGGTGCAAGCGGACATCCTGCAGCAGCAGCCATTGAAAGGATCTATAAAGCTCCTAACATTTCTAAAAACTTAAATGTTTATTGGAATGCGGTTAACGGTACTATGAAGTTCACATCATATGGCGAGGATGATTTCACCTTTACCGGTTCGCCGACAATGAAGGGATATTATGATTTAACATTGACCAAGAACCAAGCTGTATGGAATGATTCGTTGAATGATTTCGAAAACAAGGTTACCGGTGAAGAAAATTGTAGACTACATGAAACCAAGATATTCCAATTTAGGGATTATGTACAATACTTGCCTGAATGGGCGGTTAAAGAATATTATCCAAACTATTCTAAATAAAAATTAGTTAAAAGTTTTTACCCGATCGGGTCCACAAGGCTCGGTTGGGTTTTTTTGTTATCTTGAACATTGTAAAAGCGAATTGCTATTCGTCGGCTGGCTCAATGGGCTTTTCGTGAATACGACCGCTTGCTTTTATCCAAAGAATAGTGCCTCTAATATTTATAATTACATAGAGAATGTTTTGAATAAGAATGGGATAATTGCCTTTGTCGCCACCAAGCAACCACAAAAGAACTAATACTACATTGCTACCGAGATAAAAATACCACTGTTCAAGTACACGCTTAGAGCCTAATAGGTTCGCAAAGAGCAATACGACGGTGGAAAGTGCATTAAGGTATGGTAGATTGGATTCAATAGAATCGAGAAATGCTCCGTATGCACCTGTAGTAATGACGCCTATGCAAATATAAAGGATCAATTTTTCTTTATTTAGTGCAAACATGGGACTTGCACTTGGTGTAGTGTTATCCTTACGAGGTTTAAGCCATTTGACGAGTGAAAAAATATAAAGAGGTACAAGAATAGCAAAGTGTAAGATGACCTCTCCCAAATAGTTTGCATTGATGGATACTATTCCGTAAGTTACCGAAGAGGACATTGCTAATAGGTAACAGAAAGCATTACCTTTACTATTTAGTACGCTTCCCACTATACCAAGAAGGGTGCATATGGGTACAAGTATCGGTGAATCAAAAAACACTGCCGCAGTGATGATCGCACCAAAGGATATTGCTAAGTATGCGGCTTCAAACCAATAATTATAGATAAAAGAGATCAATTTAGTAGTCTTGACAGGCTTGTTCTTACTGTTTTTTGTTTTGAGAGATAAGCCGATCACGGTTATGCTTATAGCGAAAAGAATGGTAAACGCAGCAAAGGCTATAGCGGCGATCTCGCTTGAATTTAGATTAATGCTAAGAAGTAGCCCGTTCAATTGATGTTTTCTCCTTATCGTAGTGTAGCAGAGGGAAATCTGCTTACGATAATGATAAATGCATTCTTAAAAAAATGCAAGAATATTTCCTAATAATTATTAAATATTTTGGATAACTTACGAATAAAAAAATAAAACCTTGACAATCAATTGTATAAAGATTTATAATTAAAGTAATCGGTTATACTTGCCGATATTATCATTTTACATAAATGAGCGAGGCGGTATGTTCGAAAAATTTAAAATTGGAGCGGTTATGGCATCCGATAAAAGCGGAAATAAAATATTTATAGCTATCCTATTGTTAGGTGTGCTTAAGCTTGTGTATACGATCGTCAAAGAGACCATCAAGGTCTTGGCACGAGTAATCGTATATTTTGGGCTGTATGTTCCGTTCTTTTATTTTATCACGGGATCGGTATTGGTATCGATGGGCTATTTTAGTTTTGATGTAATAGATATTGATAGTATACTGTTTTATGTCGGATTGGGAATGTGTTTATTGTGTGCATTGGTCATCACCATTCGTAGTACGGGTAGAAATAGAATTTCGTGCGTAGTAGACGGCACTGCCGAGCATATTCGTAAGGCGAAAAACGAGTTACCGACCAGAAAACAGTCTGAAGATAGGGTGCTATCTATTTATCATAGCGAGGACCACCCCGAATTATTGATAGAGGAATATAGGGATAGATTTGTCGTATATTATGATGATGGAGTTAACGACTTACAATTTTTAAGAGTAGAACAAAAGGTTAAAGGATGATTGCCACTAAAAAACTGACAAAGGAACAAAAGCAAGAACGCAAGATTAAGAAGCGTGAGCTGATTCTCGAACGCATTTGGGAATTAGATTTTTTGCGAGGCTTTTGTATACTGTTGATGTGTGTCGATCATCTTTTTTTTGATGTATCTCACATGTATAGTCATTGGATGATATCCGACAATGCGTTTTTAGTAGCATTTAATTATGCTGCACGCCGTTACTGGGGTTCTGTAGATCCTGTGACTGTGCCTTTGGATAAAATGGCATTGAGCGAATTTGTTTTTTTATGGCTCATTATCATATTAGTTACAATATCGCTTATCATTACCATTGTTAAATCAAAACAAAAACCCTCTCGCAAAAATATAATAAATTATGTCCTTGTAATCGGCATTGCTACCATTGCATGTGTGAGCATGGAAATTATTAACGAAATTATTGGATATAGCGAGACAAGAAATAGCTTGCGTGATTTTATTCACACCATCGTTTTGTGGTTTTTCTTTTTGCTATGTGGTATAGGTTGTAGGCTTAGTAAAAACAATTTCAAGCGTGCGTTACAAATTGGAATATGTGCAGGACTTATATCCCTATTTACCTATTTGGCGGAAATAGTTCTTAACGAGTCGGGTATGCTCGTCACGTACGGAGTATTGCATATGCTTGCGACCGCCGTGTTGATATATGCATTGATCGAGCTTGTCTGCCGATTGAGTATTAAAAATACCGAAGTGCGTAAATATGTTATCTCGGGCGTATGTCTTGTGATCGGTATAGTGGTTTACTTCTTAAATCAGTATTGGGAAGTTCACACTCCCGAATTGCGTGCACAGTGGATGGTTTGGTTGCATAGTGGTTTCCAAAAGCAGTCTATTATGTCGAGCGACTATTTCAGCATATGCTCGAGCTTTTATAAGGTGATGTTCGGAGCGGCTTTGGCGCCGTTTATCTATCCCGATAAAAAATCGTTATTCCCAGAGCTTAAGGTTGTCAATAGAGGTGCATTTTGCTTTATGGGGCGTCATACCTTGTGGGTGGTGCTAATACATCAATTAGTGATTTCGGGTGTATTGTTCTTATTGAATCTATGTATTTTAGGCGCATAATTGCATAAATATTTTATCCATATAAATATATGGTTTGTTCGATATGAAAACGGTTAAGAAAATATCCATTCTAATATTGATAGCGGTTATCGCATTATCACTTTGCTCCTGTTATGAAACACGGGAGCCTTTTTCACGCTATACGGTCGAGGTCGGTAGACAAGTTTTCAAATTGGACAATGCTGACTACGAGTGGTCGGTAAGCGAATGGATGACTATACCTGAGGGCTATCATTTTGTAGAGCCGTTAGGGGGGAATTCATATATTTGCTATACCGAATTATCCTCAGACGGTGAAAATAAGGCGTACGGCGTAATGAGTATGGACGGAAAATTGGTGATCGAGTGTAAATACGAGGCAGTTTCGTATTCGGGCAGTTTTATATGCGGTAGATATTATGACGATCGAGCCGATGTTAAAAGTGATGTCTATTATTCTGACGGTGTGTTATTGATGAGTGGTGACGGATCTGTTTCGATAGAGGCAATAGATAGTGAATACTGCTCGTTGTACACCAACGGAGCCTCCTATGTTTTTGATAAAAACGGTGTAAATTATTCGGGCGTAAATAGCGGTTTATCCGAAAATGTTTGTTATTCGGTTTGTGATGACTATTTATTAGGATATGACAAAAGCAACGGTGACTGGTTCATATGGCAGTTGTATAAAGGAGCCGATAATGGTTTCGGTTTTATGGTTCTTGATCGTATTTTTGAAGCGACCGATAGGGTATATTCGGTTGCATATATCGGCGCGAATAGCTTTATGGTTGTGGAAACGGCGGAAAACGAAGTAACGTATGACTATTTTGAAACCATTAACGGCAAGAATTATTATATTAAGCAAAACTGCTATATCTACAATGCCGATAGTGATGTAGAAGAATCGTTTGATAGCGAATACCCAATTGTTTCTATAACAAATAGATATTCTCCGACTCTAAGCATAACTCAAAAATCGGCAGTAAATCTTAACGACGGTTTCTCCGCTGTCAATGCAGGAATAATTAAAGACGGAGAAAGGGTAGGTTATAGGTATTTTGTAATAGATACAAAAGGACGCTTTGTGATACGCTATCCCGATGGTATCAATTCTACCGCTATGCGATTTATAGACGGCTTTGGCTTTACCAAAGGTGCAGGAATTGGATCTTCTTCCGGCTTGTATTATATGAACTGTGATGTTATATGGCAAAGGAGCGACCGTGAGTACTATTCGCAGAGCTTTTCTTCGGGCAGATATGTTTTATCCGTTGTGCAGGGTGAAGACATACGCTACGGTGTGTTGAACAGTGAGGGTGAAGAGGTTGTCAAATGGAATTATTCGTACATTTCACCATACCGTAACGGTTTGGCGTTGTTTAGGGCGGTTGACGGTTCTGTGGGGATAATGAATGCGGACGGAAACGAGGTGCAAGATATAGAGGGCTATATAAGCACTACAAGCTTGACGGCATACGGATTATATGCGTCTAAGGCGAGGGATATAAACGAGATAAAGGACTTTAATGGCAATATATTGATATCGACCGATTTTGATTCGATCGTGTATATAGGTCTGGAAGACGATGCTTTGTATATAGTCTTGCAAAAGGACGGAGCAGAACTGCTTTATAAACTGGTTAATAAATAAATATTGATAAAAATATGTTTTTTTAGTCGGTTTTTAAAATAAAATTTACTGAATTTAAAAAAATGGCAGAAAACAATTGACACAAATTAAAATGGGTGTTAAAATTGCTAATGCTTGTATTATAGGGTGCAAGTGTCTTTTTATATGCTGAATAAAAATGACACTAAAGGAGTCTATATGGATTACAAGAAAATGATTTCCGAGTCCCCCTTGAAACTTGTAGGACTAAAACAGGTATTAAGGGGTATCGAATGTGGCGATGTCGGGTGTGTTGTCATCGCTGCCGATAGCGAAAGCTTTATCGAAGAATGCGTCAGGGACGCAATCGGTACAAAGTGTGTGAATGTGCTGATCTGTCCGACTCGTAAGGAGTTAGGCAAAGCGGCATGTATCGATGTTCCTGCGGCGGTCGTAGGTATAGCCTAAGTGACGAAGTGTAACCGAGTTATCCTCTGGGTTGGTGGAGAAGCTCATCCGATTTATTTTAACAGGAGGTTAAGGTAATGCCAACAATCAATCAATTAATTAGAAACGGCCGTGTTAGACAAACGAAGAAAACTATGAGTCCTATTCTTCAATCCTGTCCTCAAAAGCAGGGCGTATGTTTGTCTGTAACCACAACTACACCTAAGAAGCCTAACTCCGCTATGCGTAAGATTGCAAGAGTTCGTTTGTCCAACGGTATGGAAGGTACTGTATACATTCCCGGCGTAGGACACAACCTACAAGAGCATAGTGTTGTACTCATCCGTGGCGGAAGAGTTAAGGACTTACCTGGTGTTAGATATCACATCATTCGTGGTACACGTGACACAGCAGGCGTTGCAAAGCGTATGCAGGCTCGTTCTAAGTATGGCGCTAAGAGGCCAAAATAATCACTAATCGGGTGATTTTTTAACAACTTAATTAGAAATTTAGGAGGATTAATATGCCAAGAAGAGGTAATGTACCTAAGCGTGAAGTGCTTCCCGATCCTATTTATGGCGATGTAGTCGTAACTAAGCTTGTCAACCAAATCATGTATGACGGCAAGAAGGGTATTGCGGAAGGTATCGTATATGGTGCTTTTAAAATTATTGAAGAGAAGACCGGATTGAATCCGCACGAAGTATTTATTAAAGCATTAGAGAATGCTAAACCCCAAGTTGAGGTTAAGGCTCGTAGAGTTGGCGGTGCTACATACCAAGTACCTTGCGACATTAGAGAAGAGCGTAAGCAGACTCTTGCAATTCGTTGGTTAGTATCGTTCATGCGTAAGCGTAGCGAGAGAACGAGCGACGCTCGTCTTGCAGGTGAAATCATGGATGCTTACAATAGCACCGGTGCTACCATCAAAAGACGTGACGAAATGCATCGTCAAGCAGATGCAAATAAGGCATTTGCTCACTACCGTTATTAATTTCGGTATAAAATATTCGGCGAATTATGAGTGAAAATATAGAATTACTGCGTAATATAGGAATAATGGCTCATATTGATGCCGGCAAAACAACAACAACCGAGCGTATCCTTTACTATACCGGTAAGATAAGAGCCGCAGGCGAGGTTCATGAGGGTGGTACCCAAATGGACTGGATGGAACAAGAGCAAGAACGCAAAATTACTATCACTTCGGCTGCTACTACGGTATTTTGGAAAGAACACAAAATTAATATTATCGATACTCCGGGACATGTGGATTTCCTAATGGAAGTCGAAAGAAGTTTGAGAGTCTTAGACGGAGCGGTTGCGCTCTACTGTGCTAAAGGCGGAGTTGAGCCTCAATCGGAAACCGTTTGGCGTCAATCGGAAAAATATAATGTTCCAAAGATTGCATTCGTTAATAAAATGGATCTTGACGGAGCAAATTTCCCGAGAGTTATCGATATGATGCGTAAACGCTTGAATGCCAACGCATTTGCAATTCAACTTCCCATCGGTGCCGAAAAGGAATTTAGAGGGGTCGTGGACTTAGTTGAACAAAAAGCGTACTACTTCCCCGAGGACGGCGAAACAAAGGATTGTATTGCTACCGAGGGCGAGATACCCGAGGATATGAAAGAAGCCGTTTCTAAGGCTCGTGAAGAGCTTATAGAGGTGTGTGCAGACTTCGACGAGGCAGTAGGTATGGCGTTCATCGAAAATGAGCCAATAACCGTCGAAATGCTCAAAACCGCCATTAGAGGCTTAGTTATAGCAAGGAGTGGCGTGCCGGTGCTTTGCGGTTCGGCTTATGGTAATAAAGGCGTTATTAAATTATTGGACGCCGTTAATGATTATTTGCCTTCACCTATGGACATAGGTGCTACCCACGGAGTAGACCCCAAGACGGGAGTCGAGCTCGTAAGGAAGGTGGATGAAAACGCATATTTCTCAGGCTTAGTGTTCAAAATACAAAGGGACCAGTTCGGAAAATTAGCTTTTACCAGAGTGTACAGCGGTTCGATTAAGGTCGGAGATGTGGTATATAATGTCAATAAAGGCGTAAGAGATAGGGTAATGCGTATACTTAGAGTTCATGCGAACGATAAGATTGATGTCCACGAGTTATCCGCAGGCGATATCGGTGCTATAATCGGCTTAAAAGAGTCGATTACCGGAGATACCATTTGCGATCCTCAGCATCATATAGTATACGGAGAAATGACCTTCCCCGAGCCGGTTATCCGTCAAGCGATAGAACCACGCACTAAGGCGAGTAAAGACAAAATGGAGCAAGCTTTCGAGATGCTATCAGAGGAAGACCCGAGTTTTAAAACTTATGTAGATAAGGAAACAGGTCAGACTATTATAGCAGGTATGGGCGAGCTACATTTAGAGATACTTGTAGAAAGGCTTAGACGAGAATATCGTGTAGAAGCCATTATCGGCAAGCCGCAGGTAAGTTACCGTGAAAGGTTATCCGTCCCCGTTACGGTTACCGGCTCGCAGATTAAACAAACAGGCGGTAAAGGACAGTTCGCAGAAGCTATAGTTCGCTTTGAGCCCCAATCAAGCGGTGAAGGAATCGTTTATGAGGACGAGGTGCGTAATGGAGATTTGACCAAAGCGTACATCAACGCAACTAATAAGGGTATCGAAAATGCGAGATTTAGCGGTAAATACGGCTACGAAGTCGTTGACTTTAAGGCAACCGTTATAGGCGGTTCGATGCATGAGGTCGATAGCTCGGAAATGGCATTTAATTTTGCAGGATCCGATGCATTCAAAAAGGCTGTAGCTCAAGTAGGAACTGATATCTTAGAGCCTATCATGGATGTTGAGATAACATGTCCGTCCGATTATATCGGCAATGTTAACGGAAGCGTTCTTGAAAAGGGCGGTAAGATCAAGGATAATGTGATCGAAGGAAATGTATACACCTTAAGATCGGAAATACCCTTGAGAGAAATGTTCGGATATGCAAGTACATTGAGAACAATTACATCGGGAAGAGGATCGTTTACAATGCGATTTAAATGCTTCGATGTATTGCCTCAAGAGATTAAAGAAAGATTATTTTTCTATTAATTGCTTTGAAACACTTGCATAAAACGATAAAACTTGTTAATATTTATGTATACAATGCGAGAAATCGCAAAAGAAATCAAAAAATAATGCCCGTTTTATAATATTATTAGGAGGAAACAAAATGGCTAAGCAAAAATTTGATAAGAGTAAAGTACACGTAAACGTTGGTACAATCGGACACGTTGACCACGGCAAGACCACTTTGACTGCCGCTATCACAATGTATTGTGCACACCTCGGTAACGCCGCCGTTATGAAATATGACGAAATCGATAAGGCTCCCGAAGAGAAAGCAAGAGGTATAACAATTAATACCGCTCACGTTGAGTACCAAACCGCTCACAGACACTATGCTCACGTTGACTGCCCCGGACACGCTGACTATGTTAAGAACATGATCACCGGTGCTGCTCAAATGGACGGCGCTATCTTAGTAGTTGCTTCTACCGATGGTCCGATGCCTCAGACCAGAGAACACATCCTTCTCGCTCGTCAGGTAGGCGTTCCTTACATTCTCGTATTCATGAACAAGGTTGACCAAGTAGACGATGCTGAATTACTCGAGTTAGTTGAAATGGAAATCAGAGAGCTTCTTGACAGCTACGACTTCCCCGGCGACGATACACCTATCATCAAGGGTTCTGCTTTATTAGCAATGCAAGCTGGTGCAGAAGGTAACTGGGATTCTCCCGCTTGGGCTCCTATCCAAGAGTTACTCGACGCTATCGATTCTTATATTCCTGATCCTGCTCGTGAAAATGATAAGCCTTTCTTAATGCCTGTAGAAGACGTATTCACAATCACCGGACGTGGTACAGTTGCTACCGGTCGTGTTGAGCGTGGTCAAGTTAAAGTTGGTGATAAGGTTGAAATCGTTGGTTTATCCGATGAGAAGAAAGAAACCACAGTTACCGGCGTTGAAATGTTCCGTAAACTTCTCGACTATGCAGAGGCTGGCGACAATATCGGTTGCTTACTCCGTGGTGTAGATCGTAAAGAAATCGAAAGAGGACAAGTTCTTTCTAAGCCCGGTTCAATCCATCCTCACACCCACTTCACTTCTCAAGTATACGTATTGAAGAAAGAAGAAGGTGGTCGTCATACTCCGTTCTTCAACGGTTATAGACCTCAGTTCTACTTCAGAACCACCGACGTTACCGGTACTATCACTCTTCCTAAGGGTGTAGAAATGGTTATGCCTGGTGATAACATCGACATGGAAATTAAGCTCATCACTCCTATCGCTATCGAGCAAGGTTTGAGATTCGCTATCCGTGAAGGTGGTAGAACCGTTGGTTCCGGCGTTGTTGCAGCTGTTATTGAGTAGTTGTAATACCACTGAAAAAAAATTATTGTTTAATTTAAAGCGGCAGAAATTTTTCTGCCGTTTTTAAATGCTTGATTGCTTAGCTTATTATAAGGAAAATTATGTCTTTAAGATCGATTAAAAGAAATATAATTAGAAATAAAACATATGAAGGCAAGCTCCGTGGTAATAAAAGAGGCTTTGCGTTCCTTTTGCATGAGCAGGGCGATCTCTTTATACCGCATGACGATCTTCACGGTGCTCAGCACGGAGATACCGTTGTTGTTAGAAAAACTCAGGGTGACAGAGCAGAGGTCATAAAAATACTTGAAAGGGGTATCAATAGACTAAGTGGCTCGGTCGCTAAAATTGGTAGGGAATATTATGTCATTCCCGATAACGATTGCTATTTTTCGGACATCAAAGTGCTTGAACCTCGTAAGCTAAAGGAAAATGAAAAGGTAATTATTGATATTACCGACTATGAAAACGGTAGATACCCGGTAGGCGAAATAGTTAAGGCGCTTGGAATGAGCGGTGATGAAGAGACCGAAATGCTATCCACCCTTTATTCATACGGATTTGCCGATACCTTCCCCGAAGAAGTTCTTAAAAGAACGGAATGGCTGTATCCTTTGGAAATAGGTGATAGACTTGATCTTAGGGATATGCTTACCGTTACTATTGACGGAGAAGATGCACGAGATTTTGACGATGCGATCTCTGTTATGAAAACGGATAGCGGTTATACCGCTTGGGTTCATATAGCCGATGTTTCGAGCTATGTTATCAAGGGAGATCCTATCGATAACGAGGCATATAAGAGAGGTACAAGTGTTTACTTTCCAAAAAAAGCTTATCCGATGCTTCCCGAAAAACTGTGTAACGAGTTGTGTTCGCTAAGGGAAAATGAGGATAAAGCGACTGTGAGTGTAGAAATGCACTTCGATCTTTGCGGTAACAAAGTCTATTCTAAGCCTTACAATACTTATATTCGCAGTAATCACCGTCTAACTTATGATGTTGTTCAGGATATACTTGACGGAGTAATTCATTCCGAATATGATGACTGCTTGAATATGCTTACCGATGCTAACGAATTGTCTAAGTTGCTTACTGCTAAGCGTGAGCGGGAAGGCGCGATAGATTTTTCTGATGCAGATGCACATATTATCTTTGCCGACGGCAAGATTTCCGATGTCGAGCTTGAAAAACAGAGAGATAGTGAAAAACTTATCGAAAATTTGATGATCGAATGTAATGAATCGGTCGCAGAGCTTCTTGAAAAAGCAAATTTCCCATGTGTATATCGTGTACACGATACGCCCGACGACTCGAGCTTGAAATCGTTGACACTGTTTTCGGCATGCTTCACCGAGGTTCCTCGTAATAGATACCTAAAACCTGAGGAGTTATCCGAATTCTTTAAGAGATTATCGGGAACGCCTGAAGGTACTATTATCAGTAAGGTTGGAATTAAGAGTATGAAAAAGGCGGAGTATTCGCCTTATAATATAGGACACTACGGATTGGGAAGCGAATGCTATTGCCATTTTACATCTCCGATTAGAAGATATCCCGATCTTATAGTGCATCGTATGCTTAAAAGGTTTATGACGGGTAAGCCGTATGCCGATCTTGAAAAAAAGAGTGCCGAAATGGTGGAATATTGTGAGAATTGCTCCGAAAGAGAGCGTTCTGCAGAGCACGCAGAAAGGGATGCACTCGATTATTATAAGACTGTGTATATGTCCGAGCATATCGGAGAGATATATGAAGGCATTATATCGGGCGTTACCGCTAATTCCGTTTTTGTATTACTGTCAAACGGAATAGAGGGGCGGATTAGACTCGATTCGATAAATGATTCGTTTTATTATGATGAAATGAGATATACGCTTGTGTCGGAAAGACGGTCATTCCGTTTGGGTGATTATATTAGGATAAGTGTGTTATCTGCCGATATAGAGCTTAGGAAGATAGCATTTAGTCTTTACGAGGGTAAATAATGGCTAAATAGCGAGGTAATAAAAAGGGTAAAATGAGGCATGGATCGTCCATTTTTCCTTTTTTATTTGGATTTTTTAAAAAAAAATCAATTATTAAGAAAATTTAATATTATGTTTAAGATAAAACATTTGACTATTATTATATAAATGGGTAAAATTGATATGCTTAGGTGAGATGTCGCTTTTTAGGGATGAAGTGTAAGGTTTCCCTCCTCGGGTTAATTTACATGGACTAGTCCGATGAATCGGGCGACTAACTCAAATTGGGGCAAGTACAGGACTTGCCTTATTTAATGAAGTGATGTGAAACACCCGAGTAGGAATATTAAAAACGAGTTAGAACTCATGGAGGTAAAAAATGTCATTAAAAATTCGTATCAAAATCAAAGCTTATGATCATCAATTGGTAGACGATGTATCTTTAAAGATCGTAGAAGTTATCAAGAAATGCGGTGTAGAATTTTCGGGTCCTATCCCCCTTCCCACCGAGAGAGAAGTAGTAACCATTTTGCGTTGTCCTCACAAATATAAGGATAGCCGTGAGCAATTCGAAATGAGAACTCATAAGCGTATCATAGATATCTATAATCCTTCTCAACAGCTTGTTGCAAGCCTTTCCGGCTTAGACATCCCCGCAGGTGTAGATATCAGAATCAAGGCGTAGTCCTTATATAAATATCGATAATAATTTTAAAATATACATGGAGGTGAACTTTATCAATGAATAAAGCAATCGTCGGAAGAAAATTGGGAATGAGCCAAGTCTTTGAAGCAGACGGCATAGCAGTTCCCGTAACGGTAGTTCAAGCAGGTCCCTGCCCTATCGTTCAGGTTAAGACAGTAGAGAATGACGGCTATAAGGCAGTTAAGATCGCATTCCAATCTGCTGTAAAGAGAGATTCGTCCAAGGCTAAGCGTAAAGATGAGTCGGTTGGCGAATATAAGGGTGTAGATAAACCAACCTTAGGTCAATACAAGAAGGCAGACATCGCTCCTATGCGTTATATGCGTGAAGTTGATATCGAGTCTTTAGTAGAAGACGGTAAAGAGGTTCCGGCAGAAGTAGGTAAGGTAGTAACAGTTGCTTGCTTCAATGCAGGAGATATGGTTGATGTAGTAGGTACCACACGTGGTAGAGGTTATACCGGTGTTATCCAAAGATGGAACGCTCAGAGAGTTGGTCCTATGTCACACGGTACCGGTCCTATCCACAGATCAGTAGGTTCTATGGCTGCTAACTCGGATCCGAGTAGAGTATTCAAGAACAAGCACATGGCAGGACAATATGGACACGAGAGAGTAACAGTACAAAACTTGAGAGTTGTAAAGGTTGACGAAGCTCGTAACTTACTCCTCATCAAGGGTGCTATCCCCGGTCCTAAGGGCGGTTTAGTAATGGTTAAATCCACCGTTAAGAAACCTGCTAAGACCAAGAAATAAGGAGGTCTGACATGAATTTAAACGTAAATTTAAACGTATATGATAAGCAAGGTAATCAAACAGGCTCGGTTGAGGTTAGCAAAGAAGTTTTCGAAAGAGATTTCAGCGAATCCTTAGTACATCAAGTAGTTGTATCCCAGCTTGCAAATAAAAGACAAGGAACTAAATCCGCTTTAACCCGCACAGAAGTGTCCGGTGGCGGTAAGAAGCCTTGGAGACAAAAGGGTACAGGTAGTGCTCGTCAAGGTAGTACCCGTGCACCTCAATGGACTCACGGTGGCGTAGTATTCGCTCCGAAGCCCAGAGACTTCTCACAAAAGATCAATAAAACCACAAATAAGGAAGCTGTTAAGAGTGCATTATCCAAGAAGGTTGCTGATAACGAGTTCACAGTTATTGAAAATCTCGATGTAGAACCAAAGACAAAGAACGTTCAAGCTATCCTCAATGCATTTGGCTTCAAGAAAACATTAATTTTGGTTAACGGCGACAATAATGACTTATATCGTGCGGCTCGTAATATCCCCGATGTTATGGTTATGGATTGCAGAATGTTGAATGTATACGATCTCGTTGTTCATCACAACTGCTTATGCACCGTTGAGGCTGTAAAGGCTATCGACCAAAGATTAGGCGAGGAGGCAGTAAATGAATAGTCACGATATTATCATTCGTCCCGTTCTCTCTGAAAAGAGTTTTGACGGCATCGGCAATAAGAAATACACTTTTATCGTTCGTAAGGACGCTAATAAGATCCAAATCAAACAGGCAGTTGAAGATGTATTCCCCGGTGTTACCGTAGCTAAAGTAAACACAGTAAATGTACTCGGTAAAGTTAAAAGACGCGGTCGTACCGAAGGTCGTCGTCCCGGATACAAGAAAGCTATCGTTCAACTTACCCTTGACAGCAAGGCTATTGAGTATTTCGACAGCCTTAACTAATCGGAGGTAGACTAATGGCATTAAAGAAATATAAACCAACAAGTGCGGCTCGTCGTTTTATGTCGGTATCGGATTTCTCCGAGATCACAAAAACAACGCCCGAAAGAAGCTTGATCCGTTCCAAGAATAAGTCCGGTGGCCGTAATGTAAACGGTAGAATCACCGTTAGACATATCGGTGGCGGTAATAGACAAAAATACAGAATCATCGATTTCGTAAGAAATAAAGACGGAATCCCCGCTAAGGTAGTAGGTATCGAATACGATCCTAACCGTACAGCTAATATTGCATTGTTAGCATATGCAGACGGCGAAAAGAGATATATCCTTGCTCCTTTAGGTTTGACGGTTGGCGATACAGTTATGAGCGGTCCCGATGCAGATATCAAGGTTGGTAATACACTTCCCTTGGCAAATATCCCCGTAGGTACCATCATTCACAATATCGAGCTTCAAGCCGGTAAGGGTGGTTGTATCGCTCGTGCAGCAGGTATCTCGGCTCAATTAATGGCTAAAGAAGCTAAGGGCGCTATCATCAGAATGCCCAGCGGTGAAATGAGATATATCAAAATCAACTGTCGTGCAACTATCGGTCAAGTTGGAAATATCGAGAATGAAATCGTTTCTCTCGGTAAAGCCGGAAGAAAGCGTCACATGGGCGTTCGTCCTACAGTAAGAGGCGTTGTTATGAACCCCTGCGATCACCCTCATGGCGGCGGCGAGGGCAAGAGCCCGATAGGTATGCCTTCTCCTGTAACTCCTTGGGGTAAACCTGCTTTGGGTTACAAGACTCGTAAGAAGAAGGCTTCCGATAAGATGATTATCAAACGCATTAACTAGTTAGGAGGCGTAGACAATGAGTAGATCAGTTAAAAAAGGCCCGTATGTAGAAGAAAGGCTATTAAATAGAATCATCGCAATGAACGAAGGTAAGGCAGAGAAGAAGGCTATCAGAACTTGGTCTCGTAGCTCAACAATCTTCCCCGATATGATTGGTCATACCATCGCTGTTCATGACGGTAAGAAGCACGTTCCCGTATATATCACCGAAGAAATGGTTGGTTGTAAGCTCGGCGAGTTCGCTCCCACAAGAAACTTCCGTGGTCACGGCGGTGCAAAATCAGACAAGTAGGAGGTCAATATAAATGGCTACAAGAATCAGAGAAAAGGCACAAAGACGCCATGAGAACGCTGATAAGCGTCCCAGAGCGGTTGCTAAATATATAAGAATCTCCCCTTATAAGGTAAGACAAGTACTTGACGTTATTCGTGGTAAGAGCTATGTAGAAGCATATGCTATCCTTAAGAATACAAATAAGTCTTCGAGCGAAGTATTGATTAAACTTTTGAATTCGGCAGCAGCTAATGCAGAAAACAACAAAGGATTAGATAAGAATAATCTTTTCGTTGCAGAGTGCTTCGCAGATCAAGGTCCTACGCTTAAGCGTATCAGACCAAGAGCAAAAGGTCGTTGCTATCGTATTTTGAAGCGTACAAGCCATATTACGATCGTTCTCGACGAATATGTTGCTGAATAGGAGGAAAAACTATGGGTCAAAAAGTTAATCCTAATGGTTTAAGAATTGGTGTAAATAAAGATTGGGAAGCAAAGTGGATTGCTGGTAAGAAGGACTTTGGTGGATATTTGATCGAGGATAACAAAATCAGAAACTTCATCAAGAACGAATATCAACCCAAGGCTTTGAATAAGAATGAGGCTGAAGCTCCCGCTCAAGAAGGCGAAGTTCGTCCCGTAAGAAAGTTTGACGACAGACCTCGTATCAGTAAGATATGTATCGATCGTTGCTCCAGCTACATCAAGGTTAGAGTATTCACCGGTCGTGCAGGTTTACTTATCGGTAAAGAAGGTCAAGGTACTGAGGCTATTAGAAGCAAAGTTGTTGAGATTTGTAAAGAATGCGGTCATAAGTACGATAACTACTATGTAGAGTTCGTAGCAGTAAAGGCTGTAGATGCAGACGCTCAATTAGTTGCTGAAGAAGTTGCTAATCAGCTTGAAAAGAGAGTTTCCTTCCGTCGTGCTATCAAGACCGCTATGCGTCGTGCTGAAATGGCAGGTGCTGAGGGTATCAAGGTTATGGTTTCAGGTCGTCTTGACGGTGCTGAAATTGCTCGTAGCGAGCATTATCATCAAGGAAGTATTCCTCTTCAAACCTTGAGAGCTAAAATCGACTATGGTTTTGCGGAAGCAAACACAACATATGGTAAGATCGGTGTTAAGGCATGGATCTTCCACGGATCAGAATTCGGCAAGAAAGGAGGCAAAGCTTAATTATGTTAATGCCTAAAAGAGTAAAAAGAAGACGCCAAGCCCGTGGCAGAATGAAGGGCAACGCTAATAAGGGTAATAAGATCGCTTACGGTGAGTACGGTTTAGTAGCTGCTGAATGCGGTTGGATCACTTCTAACCAAATAGAAGCAGCCCGTGTAGCAATGGCAAAGTTCACAAAGCGTGGCGGTAAGATTTGGATCGATATATTCCCTCATAAGCCGATCACGAAGAAGCCTGCTGAAACTCGTATGGGTAGCGGTAAGGGTTCTGTTGAATATTGGGTAGCAGTTGTTAAGCCCGGCAGAGTAATGTTTGAAATGGCAGGAATCCCCGAGGCTGAAGCAAGAGAGGCATTAAGATTAGCTTCTCACAAGCTCCCCGTTAAATGTAAGATCGCACTCAAGAGCGAAATGGAAGCTCAAAACAATGTAGAGTGTGACAGCGAAAACGAATAAGGCGGTGATAAAGAATGAAAGCTTCTAATTATGTAAAAATGAGCACAGCAGATCTTCAACAAGAGCTTGCCAAATTAAAAGGTCAATTATTCAATCTCCGCTTCCAATTAGCGTCCGGTCAACAAACAAATAACCAGGCTTTAGTTGCTTGCAAGAAGGATATCGCTCGTGTTAACACAATTCTTCGTCAACGCGAATTGAATATCTCTGAAGAGCCAATTGCTAAGAAGAGCAAGTAGGAGGCAGTAGAATATGACAGTTGAAAGAAATTTAAGAAAAACCAGAACCGGCATCGTTGTAAGCGACAAGATGGACAAGACAGTTGTCGTTGCAATCGAAGTTAAATATAAGCATCCTTTGTACAAGAAGACCGTTTCCGAGACTCGTAAGTACAAGGTTCATGATGAAAATAACGAAAGTCATGTTGGTGATGAAGTAGAAATCTGCGAAACAAGACGCCTTTCCAAGGATAAGAATTGGAGACTCGTTAGAGTTATCGCAAAGGCTAAGTAAGGAGAATACCGATTATGATACAACCACAATCTCGTTTAATCGCAGCCGATAATACCGGCGCAAAGGTTATTCAATGTATAAAAGTAATGGGCGGTTCCTTCCGTAAATTCGGAAACATCGGCGATGTTATAATTGCAAGCGTTAAGACTGCTACCCCCGGCGGTACAGTTAAGAAAGGCGATGTTGTTAAAGCAGTTATAGTTCGTACGAAGAAAGGTATCGGTAGACCCGATGGTTCACACATCCGTTTCGACGATAACGCAGCAGTTATCATCGATGCTCAAAAGCAACCCAAGGGCACTCGTATCTTTGGACCTATTGCTCGTGAATTAAGAGACAAAGATTATATGAAAATAATCTCTCTTGCACCCGAAGTGCTATAATAGGAGGGCAAGTATGGAAATTAAGAAAGGCGATGCAGTAGTAATTATCGCAGGTAAAGATAAAGGCGTACACGGCGTTGTTTTATCAACAGTACCCTCTGCCAATAGAATCGTAGTAGATGGCGTTAATGTAGTTAACAAGCACCAAAGAGCTCGTAAAGCTAACGAAAAGAGCGGAATCGTTTCCGAACCGGCTCCTATCGACGCTTCTAATGCAATGGTAGTTTGCCCCTTATGTAATGTAGCAACCCGTATCGAGCATAAGCTTGATGATAACGGTAAGAAGGCTCGTTACTGCAAGAAGTGCCATGGCAATATTGATGCAAGTAAGGCAAAGGCTAAATCAACGGTTAAGAAGGCTAAAAAGGCTTCTACCGCTAAAAAGAAAGTAGACGAAGTAGCGAATGACGCTAACGACGCTGAATAATTCGGAGGTATCTAAATGGCTAAAAAGAATGAAGAAAAGAAACAAGCAACCGCTAATAAGAATGTTGCTGTTGAAATCAAAGCCGGCGACAACCGCGAATACAGATTAAAGACACATTATCAAACTGTTGTTGTTCCTCAAATGATCGCAAAGTTTGGTTATAAGAATATTCACCAGGTTCCCAGAATCGAGAAGATCGTTCTTAACCGTGGTTTAGGTGATTGTAAGGATAACGCTAAGAGCTTCCAACTTGCAGTACAAGAGATGGAGCAGATTTCCGGTCAAAAGCCCGTTATCACCAAGGCTACCAAGAGCGTTGCTAACTTCAAGGTTAGAGAAGGAATGAATGTTGGTGCTAAGGTAACATTGCGTTCTGTAAGAATGTATGACTTCCTTGATAAGCTCATCAGCATCGTTCTTCCCCGTGTTAGAGACTTTAAGGGCGTATCCACTAAGTCTTTTGACGGTAGAGGAAACTATTCAATGGGTGTTAAAGAACAACTTATCTTCCCTGAAATTTCTTACGATCAAGTAGAAAAGACCAGAGGTATGGATATTTGTATCGTTACCACGGCAAACACCGATGAAGAAGCTAAAGAACTTTTGGCTCTCATGGGCGTACCCTTTGCTCGTAACTAATCGGAGGTAGACACATGGCAAAAACTTCATTGAAGAATAAACAAAAACAAGAACCGAAATTCTCGACCCGTGCTTATACTCGTTGTACAGTATGCGGTAGACCGCATTCTGTATTGAGAAAGTATGGAATCTGCAGAATTTGTTTTAGAGAATTGGCATACAAGGGTCAAATCCCCGGTGTCAAGAAAGCAAGTTGGTAATTTAAGGGAGGTATATGACAATGTTAGTAAACGATCCAGTTGCTGATATGCTTACCAGAATTAGAAATGCTTTAACCGCTAAGCATGAAACCGTTGATATTCCTCGTAGCAAAGTTAAAATTGCTATCGCTGAGATATTAAAGGAAGAAGGTTACATTTGCGGTTATGAATTGGTTGGCAAAGAAGATTATTCGGGAGTTATTCGCATTAAGTTGAAATATGCTTCCGGTGGACAAAATGTTATCACAGGTTTGAAGAGAGTTAGTAAGCCCGGTCTTAGAATCTACGCTAACTGCGAAGATCTACCCAAGGTTTTGGGAGGCTTAGGTATCGCTATTATCTCTACAAGTAAAGGTATCATGACCGATAAGCATGCTCGTGGCTTAAATATAGGCGGCGAAGTAATGGCTTACGTTTGGTAGGAGGTGCGTTATGTCAAGAATAGGAAGATTACCCATAGCAATCCCCGCAGGTGTTACTGTTACCAATGATAATAATGTAGTAACCGTTAAAGGTAGCTTAGGCACATTGACAAGAACCTTCGATTCCAGAATGGGTATCGAGGTTAAGGACGGACACGTTATCGTTACCCGTCCTAGTGATGCAAAAACTGTTAAGGCTTTACACGGTTTAACCAGAGTGCTTATCAATAATATGATTATTGGTGTTACCCAAGGCTACAAGAAAGAATTAGTAGTTAACGGTGTAAGCTTTAAGTGCACTCAAAACGGACCCGACGGCGTTATCTTATCTGTCGGTTATGCCAACGATAGAGTTTATAAGGCACCCGAAGGTGTTACCATCCAAGTCACCTCTGCTACAGAATTAACTGTAAAGGGTATCGATAAGGAAAAAGTTGGTCAAGCCGCAGCCGATATCAAGGCTATCAGAGTTCCCGATCCGTACCATCTTTACGGAATCAAGTATAAGGACGAGGTTCTTGTAAAGAAAGAAGGTAAGACAGCCGGTAAGTAAGGAGAATAGAAAATGATCAGTAAAATTGATAAAAAGGCCGAAAGGATTAAAAGACATAAGAGAATCAGAAACCATATCTCCGGAAGCGATGAAAGACCTCGTCTTTGCGTATATCGTAGCGAAAAGCACATTTACGCTCAAATCATCGTTGACTTCAAGAGAATCAATAAGGATGAAGTTATTCAATCTAAGACACTTTGTGCTGCAAGCACCGTTGAACCCGAAATTGCAGAGCAGATTAAGGATATGAATAAATCCGAATCCGCAAAGGTCGTTGGTAAGGCAATCGCTCAAAAGGCTTTAGCACTCGGTATTAAGCAGGTCGTATTCGATCGTGGCGGTTATATCTATACCGGTCGTGTTCAAAGTCTTGCTGAGGGTGCAAGAGAAGGCGGACTTGATTTCTAATCGGAGGTAAACACAATGGCAAGACAAGATAAATTTCAAAAAATAGAAAGAGACGATATCGAAAAAGTTACCATATCGATGAACCGTGTAACCAAGGTTGTTAAGGGCGGTAAAAATATGCGTCAAGCTGCTCTCGTAGCAGTTGGCGATAAGAAAGGCAGAGTCGGCTTAGGTCAAGGTAAGGCAGTTGAAGCTACCGAAGCTATCACCAAGGCTGAAAATGCTGCAAGACGTGATATGATCAATGTTCCGATGGTTGGTACAACAATTCCTCACGAGATCATTGGTGTTTACGGTAGTGCAAAAGTTTTATTAATGCCCGCTGCCGAAGGTACCGGTGTTATCGCTGGTGGTCCTGCTCGTATCGTTTTAGAGTTATCGGGAATCAAGGATATCAATGCTAAGTCTTTAGGTTCTAACAATCCTATCAACAATGCAAGAGCTACTTTGAACGGTTTAATGAGACTTCGTACTGCAGAACAAATCGCTGCATTGCGTGGTAAGACCGTTGAAGAAGTTACCGCATTGGCTGTTAAACCCGAAGCTAAATAAGGAGAAGAACTATGGCTAAGATTAAAGTTACTTTAGTAAAGAGCACGATCTGCGGATTGGAAAAGCAAAAAAAGAATGTTGTCGCTTTAGGATTAAAGAAGGTTGGTTCGAGTGCCATTCACGAAGATGGTCCCGTAGTTCGCGGTATGATTAAAGTTGTTTCTCACCTTGTTAAGGTAGAGAATGTAGAAGAATAAGGAGGAAGATATGAGAATTAACGATTTACAACCTCAAGTAGGCGAAAAGAAATCTTCCAAGAGATTAGGTCGTGGTATCGGTTCCGGTCACGGTAAGACTTCTACCAAAGGTCACAAGGGTCAATGGGCTCGTAGTGGCGGTGGTGTTCGTCCCGGATTCGAAGGCGGTCAAATGCCTTTAACTCGTAAGATCCCTAAGCGTGGTTTTACGAATATATTTAAGAAAGAGTACACTGTTGTAAATATCGAAAAGCTTAACGAGCTTTTTGAAAACGGTCAAGTCGTTGACGCTGAAAGCTTAGTTGCAGTAGGATATATTACCAAGATAGCTCCTTACGGACTTAAGGTTTTGGGCAACGGTACTTTAGATAAAGCGTTAACCGTAAAAGCCGCTAAATTCAGCGCAACCGCTGAAGCAGCTATCAAGGCTGCAGGTGGAGTAGTAGAGGTACTCTAATATGTTTAAAAATCTGAAGGATGCCTTCAAAACGAAGGATATAAGAAATAAAATACTCATGACGCTTCTTATTCTGTTAATTTACAGAATAGGTTGCTTCATCCCTACACCGGGTCTAAACCCCAAATTAATCGATCTTGGTGGTAACGAGTTTTGGGGTATTCTATCCACTATCACAGGTGGTTCGTTAGCCCAAGGTACTCTCTTTTCGTTAGGTATCGTTCCGTATATCAATGCGTCGATCATTATGCAATTATTGACGCTGATCATCAAACCCCTCGAAGAATTATCTAAGAAGGGTGAAGAGGGCAGACAAAAGATCACTCAAATCACTAAGTATGTTACTATAGGTCTTGCAATCATCCAAGCTGTAGGTATCGTTATAAGCTTTAATAATAGCGGATATCTTACACTTATGTTTGGTAGCAGCGCTAAGGTAGCAGAGGTATTTACGATTATCTTCGTTATTTTGTATTTTACAGCAGGTAGCTGCATCGTTATGTGGTTATCCGATAGAATTACAGAGTACGGTATCGGTAACGGTACTTCCTTGATAATCTTCGTAGGTATTCTTTCGGGCTTCTTTACCGGTATCCTTTCCGAGTTTGGTCTCATCTCTAACGATGTTACTAACATTTGGAGATTACTATTATACTTACTTGTTGTTCTCGTTGTCTTCCTATTCATCGTATTTATCGATATGTCTGAAAGACGCATCGAGGTCATCTACGGAAATAGACAAAGAGGTAACAGAAGCTATATGGTAAACAACAGCGTTATACCTATAAAGATCAATGCCGGTGGCGTTATGCCTATCATCTTTGCAAGCTCCTTCCTTATGTTCCCTCAATTGATCGGTAGTATGATCAATGGCGGAAATAATGGCTTCTACATTTGGTGGACAGCTAATCTTGGTGTTGGTACTTGGTTGTACGGCGTAATCATGGCATTACTTATCTTAGGATTCTCATTCTTCTATGCGAAGATACAATTCGATCCGTATGATATCAGTAAGCGTATCCAAGAGAATGACGGTGTTATTCGTGGTATCTCTCCGGGTAAAAAGACTGCAGAATTCTTGAACAGCGTTAACAACCGTATCACATTATTCGGTGCTATATTCCTTGCAATCCTTTCGCTCATTCCAAGCTTAGTCTTCAGCGCTATATTGACTGAAACCAGTCAATTAGTTAACGCATTCTCTGCAACAGGTATGTTGATCGTAGTAAGCGTTGCGCTCGAGTTCAATAGAACATTAGAGGCTCAGCTCGCTATGAAGAATCTCGGAAACAGAAAGAACCTTCTCTAATTATGAGAATTGTCCTATTAGGAGCACCGGGTGCAGGCAAAGGTACGCATGCCGGTAAGCTTAAAGAAGATTTAAACCTTCCACATATCAGTACGGGAGACATATTCCGTGCAAATATCAAGGGAGAAACACCTTTAGGCGTAAAAGCAAAAGCATTTATCGATAAGGGCGAGTTAGTTCCCGACGAATTAACTATCGACCTCGTTAAGGATAGACTTAGTCAGGATGATTGCCGTAACGGATTCATCCTTGACGGTTTTCCGAGGACGGTACCCCAAGCCGAGTCATTGACCGACTATATCGATATAGACGCAGTAATTAATTTCATTTTAGACGATAATGTGATTGTCGATCGCATATCGGGTAGAAGAATGTGTACCTGCGGTGAAACCTATAATGTAGCGTTCCTAAACGGAGCGACAAAATGTATAAAGTGCGGTAATGAGCTGTATCAAAGAGCAGATGACAATCCCGAAACCGTTCAAAAAAGACTTCAAGTCTATTATAGAGAAACGGCTCCTTTGATCGGCTATTACAGAGATAACGGCTTATTACTCGACCTTGACTGTAACGGTAAATCCATAGACGAGGTCTATAACGACCTTAAAGCTATGGTATCAAAATTATGATCAATATAAAAACCGACGCCGAAATTAAGCTAATGCGTGAAGCGACTGCCGTTGTGAGAGATTTGCTTCTATATATTGAAGAGTTCATTCGCCCCGGCATCAGCACTTACGAGCTTGATAGGCTATCTTATGAATTTATAAAAAAAAGAAATGCGATTCCATCTTGTTTAGGATACGAGGGTTACCCCGCAAGCATATGTTCCTCTGTAGACGATGTTATCGTCCATGGCATACCGAGTAAAAAGGTAATACTTGAGGAAGGACAGATAATCGGAATCGATGTTTGTACAGGCAAGAACGGTTTTATAGGCGATGCGGCAAGAACATTTGCCGTTGGAAAAATATCTAAAGAAAAACAGCGTCTAATTGATGTTACTCGTGAATGCTTCTTTAAGGGTATACAGGGAGTCAAGGACGGTGTAAGACTTGGCGATGTATCGCATGCGGTACAGGAGCACGCCGAGAAGAACGGATTTTCGGTAGTACGAGAATTAGTCGGACACGGAATCGGAAGAGAAATGCACGAGGACCCAAGCGTTCCTAATTACGGAATGGCTGGAAGAGGCGTCAAACTTAAGCGTAATATGACGATCTGCGTTGAACCTATGATTAATATGGGTAAGAGAGATGTAACACTTGATGATGACGGCTGGACGGTCAGAACATTAGACGGTCTACCCTCTGCACATTATGAGAATACCATTCTTATCAAGGACGACGGCGTAGAGATATTGACATTATAAAGGCGGTCGAATATGGAAACGGGTATCGTAGTATATTCAAAATCGGGACACGATAAGTACGAGGCCTATATGGTCATCGGCATAAATGAAAAAAACGGATATGTGATACTTGCGGATGGAAAGAGAAGAACTCTTGAAAATCCAAAGATGAAAAATCCAAAACATTTAAGGTATATCGGACAAAGCATTCCCGAAGCGAAGCAAAAGCTTGAACAGGGTAATTTATTAGATAGTGACTTGGTTTGGTTCTTGAAGCCTTACCGCAAATAGGAGGTAGTTGTGTCTAAAGAAGATGTAATCGAATTATCGGGTACAGTAGTAGAAATTTTGCCTTATCAAAAATACAAGGTTAAGTTGGATAACGGTCTTGTTATCACTGCATATCCATCAGGCAAAATGAGAATAAAAAGTATAAAAATAATCGAAGGCGATACCGTTAAGGTAGAGCTTAGTCCATACGATCTGACAAACGGAAGGATTGTTTGGCGTAATTCAAACTAACGGAGGGTAGTATAATGAAAGTAAGACCGTCAGTAAAACCCATGTGTGGTAACTGCAAAATAATTAGAAGACATGGTATTGTAATGGTAATTTGCAGCAAAAATAAAAATCATAAGCAAAAACAAGGTTAAAATAGTTGCTTAATTTTCTTTTTGGTGTTAAAATATCATTTGCATCTTTTGTAATTCACTGAGGCAAGAGCGGCTGGACAATTATTTTCCACTAATTGTCCTCTTGTTATGCAGTTGGTTATATATAGATTGATTTATATCAAAAAACTAACAAACAAAAAAATTAATGTTTAACAAGAATTTGGAGGTAATTTAATGGCTCGTATTTCCGGTGTAGATTTGCCGAGAGAAAAGAGAGTAGAGATTGGTTTGACCTACATCTACGGTATCGGTAGAACGACTGCAACTAAGATTTTGGAAACTACCGGTGTTAATCCTGACACAAGAGTTAAGGATTTAACCGAATCCGATGTTTCTAAACTTCGTGATTACATTGAAAATCATCTCACAGTAGAAGGTGATTTAAAGCGTAAAGTAGATATGGACATCAAGCGTCTAAGAGAAATTGGATGCTATCGTGGTGTTAGACATCGTAAAGGATTACCTGTTCGTGGTCAATCCAGCAAGCGTAATGCTCGTACAAGAAAGGGCAAGCGTCGTGCAGTATCTCGCTCTAAGAAATAAGCGGAGGTGTAATTATGGCAGGTAATAAGAATAATTCAAAGCGTAAAGAAAAAATCCGTGTTGAGAAGGGACAATGTCACATTCGTTGTTCTTATAACAACACTATAGTAACCTTCACCGATATGAACGGTAACGCAGTTTCATGGTGCAGTGCCGGTAAGTTGGGATTCAAGGGTGGTAAAAAGTCCACTCCGTTCGTTGCTCAAATGGTAGCAGAATCCGCAGCTGATGTTGCAAAAGACTGTGGCATGAAGTTCGTTGAAGTTTTCGTAAAAGGTCCGGGACAAGGTAGAGAAAGTGCAATTAGAGCTTTACTTAACAAGGATATGAATGTTGTATCTATTAAGGACGACTCTCCTATCGCTCATAACGGTTGCCGTCCCCCCAAGAAGAGAAGATTGTAATTTGGAGGTAACAAATGGCTAAATATACAGGTCCAAGTTGTCGTCTTTGCCGTCGTGAAGGCGAAAAGTTATACTTGAAAGGTAATAGATGTTATAATATAGCAGCAGACGGTTCCAATAAACCTCTCTGTCCGTTTGATAAGAAAGATCACAAAGTAACTCCTCCGGGTCCCCAAAGAAACGGAAGAAAGAAGAATAGCGACTATTCTTTACAACTTCGTGAAAAACAAAAATGTAAGAGAATTTACGGTTTACTCGAAAAGCAATTCTACAGCTACTATAAGCAAGCAGAATCAATGAAGGGTATTACCGGTGAAAATATGCTTATCTTAATTGAAAGAAGATTAGATAATGTAGTTTTCCAAATGGGCATTGCATCGTCGAGAGCACAAGCAAGACAGGTAGTATGTCACGGACACATTACTGTTAACGGTAAAAAGGTAGATATACCTTCATACCTCATTAAAGCCGGAGATAAGATCGAAGTTAAGGCTGAAAAGGCTGATAATAAGTTCTTCCAGGCTTTGAAGGAAGCAACAATAAAATCCACTCTTCCTGCATGGGTTACGTTCGATCGCGTTTCATTAAAGGGCGAAGTATTGTCCTTACCTACAAGGGAAGATATCGATTCCAGAATAAAGGAGCATATGATCGTAGAATTATACTCCAAGTAATTTCCTAAACAAGGAGGTAATATATGATAGAAATCAAAAAACCACAGATTATTACCGAAGAAAGCGAAGATACGAGTTATGCTAAAATAGTTATCGAGCCTTTAGACAAAGGCTTGGGCATTACTTTGGGAAATGCTTTAAGAAGAATGTTACTGTCTGCACTTCCCGGTGTAGCAGCAGTTGGCGTCAAGATAGAGGGAGTTCAACACGAATTCTCCACTATTCCAGGCGTTGTAGAAGATGTTGTTGAAATTATCCTAAATATCAAAGGCGTTTGCTTCAAGGCTAACGGAAATATTGATAATAACGATAGACCTATCGTTCATATCTCTAAGAATACTCCGGGTCCTGTTACCGCTGCTGATATTCAATGTGGCTTAGATGTAGAGGTTGTTAACCCTGACCATTATATTTGTACTCTTGATGAGGGTGCAGATCTCCAAATGGATCTTTATATCGGTGTAGGCAGAGGTTATGTTCCTGCTGATAAGAATAAGGATTATAGACAACCTATCGGTTATATACCCATCGATAGTATATTTACACCTGTAGTTTCCACCAGCTATTCTGTTGAGGATACTCGTGTAGGTCAAAGCATTGACTTTGATAAGTTGACCATCGAATTAAAAACTAACGGTACCGTATCTGCAAAAGAAACCATTTCACTTGCAGCAAAGATCTTAGACGATCATGCTAAATTGGTAGTTGATTTGTGCGGATCCATGAGTGATATTTCCATCCTTGTTTCTCAAGAAGAGGACAAACAATTAAAGGTAATGGAAATGACCATCGAAGACCTTGATCTTTCCGTGCGTAGTTATAACTGCTTGAAGAGAGCAGGTATTCAAACCGTAGAAGATCTAACAAGGAAGTCTGAGGATGATATGCTCAAGGTAAGAAATCTCGGTAAGAAATCTCTTGATGAGGTTATCAAGAAGCTCGAGGATTTGGGATTAAGTTTACGAAATAACGACGATTAATTAGGAGGCTGACAATGGCAAGAAAATTAGGCAGACCAACAGATCAAAGAATGGCAATGTTAAAGGGTCAGGTTACCGATTTGCTTTGGTATGGAAGAATAGAAACAACATTAATGAGAGGTAAAGAAGTTGCAAGAATGGCTGATAAGCTCTTAACTCTTGCTATCAATACCCATAAAGATACCGTTAAGGTTCAAAAGCAATGCAAGAACAGCAAAGGCGAAGTTGAAACCAGAGAGTTTATCAATGACGGTGCTAAGAAGTTAGCTGCAAGACGTAGAATTATGGCTAGCGTATATGATATTCAAGAGAAGAAGGAAGATGGCGAGAGCAAGAGAGCATATAAGGCTCGTATTCGTGACATCAAGCATCCTTTGATTGAGAAAATCTTCAATGTATATGCTCCTAAGTATGCAGAACGCAACGAACAAAACGGAATCGGCGGCGGTTACACCAGAATTATGAAATTAGGTGCAAGACGTGGTGATGACGCAGAAGTAGTAGTTGTAGAGTTAGTTTAATTACTATAATAATTAAGAAAGCGGTCTTTTTTGACCGCTTTTTTTGCGTTATAAACGTATAATTAGCATTTTATCTCCGTCTGAAAGATAGCAATGCCCCCCGTCCTGTCGTACTGAGCGAAAGGGTAACGCCCTGAAGTCGAACTGCGAAGCAGTGCGAGGGGTAACCGAGCAGTATCTTGGACGAGGATGAATAACTGATTGAGTGCCACTAAAAATTAAAAAGGGTGCTGTCCACAAGATACCAAATTGTTGCACAATTCGACTACGCTAACGTTACGCTCAGTATGACGGCGGACGATAATGTGCGCATATAATGGCATCGCACGAATCGTGCTTGCATTTAGTTAGTTGCTTTGTTTATTAGTACGGGACGACCTGTGCTCTTAAAAAATGTAATTGTATATCAATTACTTTTGCACTAATGCATAGTTTAAATACGAATGAAATATCTTCCAATATTTTATCAATTCCCTATCTTTTTCATTCTATTAAATTAACTTATTGTATATTAACAATTACTTTATCTATGTTTTATAGAC
>CAZUET010000006.1:0-32763 GCA_964619685.1 uncultured Christensenellaceae bacterium | reverse complement strand
GTATGAAAAAGAACAACGACACAAACATAATAGCAACCAATAGAAAAGCGTATCACGATTACTTCATAGAAGATACCTATGAGGCAGGTATTGTTTTAGTTGGTAGCGAGGTTAAATCCTTAAGACTTAAGAACGTTAGCTTTGTAGATAGTTATATACAGATCTCGGGTTATGATGTCACCCTTATCAATTTAAACATTACCCCATATGCAATGGGTAGCGTGTTTAATGAACCACCGAAGCGTCCAAGAAAATTACTATTAAACAAGCGTGAAATCAATAAACTACGTGCAATGGTCGAGAAGAAAGGCTACACCTTGGTTCCGACCAAGTTATATTTCAAGCAATCATTGGTCAAGGTCGAGGTAGGCGTAGCTTTGGGTAAGCATACCTATGATAAGCGTAAGGCGTTAATGGAAAAGCAACTCGATAGAGAGGCTAAGCGATACAGCTAATTCGATATACCGTGAAAATCTTCACAATAATTGGAAAAAGACAAAAAGAAGGAAAAAATTGATTGACAAAGCGATAATTGTTTTATATAATAGTAAGGCAATTTGATGCTGATATGGCTCAGCAGGTAGAGCACGTCCTTGGTAAGGACGAGGTCACCAGTTCGAATCTGGTTATCAGCTCCAGTAAGAAAGCACGCTATAAGCGTGCTTTTTTATTTATTGTTCGAGGTTTTAAACACATCGGTAAGGTATATAATTAAGCTTCGTTACCGTCCATAAGTATCACCGCCACTTAATCCCTAATTGATTAATGTAGATATTTCATTTTTAGCCGTTTCAAACTCTGCACGCATAGATATAAAGTCATTTTTGTAGAATTTAATTCGTCTTTAGTTTCTTTAAGCTCGCTGTTAGCTTTTTTTACCTCTCTAACGTATCATTTAGATCCGACTTACCCAAATATTAGTAAAATATAATATTTGCTATTGACTAAATGATAAATAGCGTTTAAACTATCAATATATAATAATTAAAAAGGAGTGCTTATGAATCAGTTTAAAGATCTAAGAATCGTTGATAATTTTTATCAAACCTCGGCATTTTTCCCAATGCCTACAATCTGCGCTTCCACCGTTTCGGAAAGCGGGCAAACAAATGTAGGTTCTTATTCGCTATGCTTCCCCTACTATATAGCAGGTAAGGAATACTACGCTATGATCTTGGAGGTTAGAAATAGCTCCAACACTGCTCAAAACATACTTAGAACGGGTAAGGTAACGCTTAACTTCATTCCTGATGATAAAAAATACTTTGTAGAGGCAGTAAGACTTGGCTTCCCAGGTGATACCACCGAGCAAAAGATGAAGGATTGTATATTCACACTTAAACCCTCAACATTGGGCGAGGATAGACCTCAAATAATTCAAGAAGCCTTTCAAGTATTTGAATGCACATGGGACAGTTCACTCGAGGAGGCGTTTAACGATAAACCGGGTCAGCTTGAAGGATATGAACCGCCTTACCGTAACTTTAATGGAATAACAAGCAAGTTTGGTGCACATTTTATTCTCAAAATTGATAAGATATGGATGAAAGAAGAATATTATGACGCCATAGTCAACGGCGTAAAACGCAATAACTATCCACCCGTACCTGTAGATTACGGCTATCGTGACAGCACGAACTTTTGGTGCTCAAAATTCCGCCGTCCGTACCCTGTAAAAATCCAAGCAAAGGAAGGAGATGCTAAATCGGTAATGTATGCCGCAGAACGTATCGATCCCGAAGTCAAATTTACTCCAGAAGCATGCGGTAAGCTTACAAAAATTCCTCGTGTTTTTCTAAAAGCCGCCTTGACCCAAATGGTTGAAATCGCAAAGAAAGAAGGAATTTCACTTATCGACGAAGAAGCTCTTCAAATAATCAACGATAAGAGAAGAGAGGAAAAGAAAAAGTAGTAATAAATTACAATAGACTATACAGTAATATCTCATCATAAACTGGATTATTCTTTTGTCATCGTCAGCAAGATACCAAACGATTACATCGTTTGATCCTCATTACATTCGGATTTCGACTTCGCTCAGTATGACGGCGGACGAAAAAGTATCACAGCGAACGATTATCAATTCGCTTTTATTAATATTCGGTACGACAGAAGAAAAAAAAGAATGACAGCGAACGAAAAATTTTTGATACAGAAGAAAAGCACCAACAGTGCGATATTTGTTGGTGCTTTTCTTTTGTAATTATTAAGGAATAAATTACCTTGATAAAAATTGATTATCTATACTATTTTAAGAAGATCGGATAGTTTATCGAGTTGGTAATCACCTGCGTTATCTGTTCGTGCGGAGCCGATGCTTGCTGTATACATTCCTGCACGCTTTCCTGCTTCAATTCCCGATAAGGCGTCCTCAACCACCAAACATAATGATGGCTCTATTCCTACAAATTCTCCTGCCTTCGTAAACACTTCAGGATCAGGCTTACTATGCGTTATATTATTGCCGTCAGATATTGCATCGAATAGGTCATACAGCCCTACCTGTTTCAATATGAATTTCGCATTTTTACTACTGCTTCCGATAGCTATTTTAATTCCTCTTCGTTTTAACTCTTCGAGGGTGTATACTGTATCATCTGAAGCATCTGCAGGTGTCATTTCCTTCAAATAGCTTTTGTATAACTCATTTTTTTCTGTGGCAAGGACAACCTTTTCTTCATTCGTATATGTTTGAGATGAACGTTCGAGAATTATTTCTAAGCTATCCATTCTCGATACACCACGAAGTCTATCATTGATTTTTTCGTCAAAATATACACCTATCTTATCAGCTAATGCCTTCCATGCTAAATAATGATAATGGTCTGTATGGACTATCACTCCGTCCAAATCAAATATTACTGCTTTTATCATAATTACTATTTCCCAAGCTTGACAGTTAAACTACCGTCGATCTCATAAGTATTATCATATACTTTGATAGTTACTTTTCTATCTGTAGTAATGATTACGAATTGTTTATCTACAACAATCTTTACATTTGAATCTCCAATTCTTACTTTAAAAGAATAACTATTCCATTCATTAGGAATCATTGGAGATATACTTACTCCGCCCTTACCGTCACGCAAGCCACCAAAACCGTATACAATGTTCAGCCATGCCGCAGCGATACTCGTTGTGTGAAGTCCTTCCTCTGTATTACGGTTATAGTCATCAAGATCAAGCCTTGAGGCAAATTCAAAGAATTTAACTGCATCATCCTTCTTACCTATCTCGCATGCTATAATAGAGTGAACGGAGGGTGAAAGCGATGATTCATGAATACAGCGTGGCTCATAGTATTCATAATTCTTACGCTTAACATCTGCTGAAAAATCTTCACTATATAGCAGTTGGAACATCAATACATCGGGTTGCTTTATCATATCATTGCGATAAATTCTGTCATAGCTCCAATGCGAATACAATGGGAACTCATTATCGGGAATAGAATCTACATCGATATGAGGAAGCGAATAAAAGCCCTCATGCTGTTCATATAACATTGTTTCCGGATCATATAATATCTTCATACAGTCCGCCATTCTTTGCCAATCAGACAATTCTTGATGTGTCAATCCTAACCTTTCGACAATGCTATTTTTTTGTTCATCAGGCATTTCTTCGAGAACCTCAAGTGTATATAATAAGGTCTTTTTTGCCATATAATTGGTATACGTATTGTGATTTACCATCATTTGGAACTCGTCAGGTCCCATTACTGCATAATATCCAAAATATTCGCCCTTTTGATCCCATTGTCCACGAGTAGCAAGATATCTGCTTATTTCGATAAGCATCTCTATTCCGTGCGAATATAAAAAGTCCTTATCATTGTACAAAACCGAATAATGATATATACCGTATGCAACGCCTGTAGACGGTTGCATTTGCAAACTTGCATGTTGCCATAATGTACAAGCTTCTTCGCCGTTCAGCGTTGCTATGGGATAGCATGCTCCATTACAGTCAAGGTCTATTGCACGCTTTCTCGCTTCGTTTAGTGTAGAATATCTATATTCAAGTAAATACCTCGACGCTGTTGGATTATTGTATAAATAATATGGCAAGCAATAGGTCTCGGTATCCCAAAACGTATGTCCGCTATATGCCTCACCGGTCAAGCCTTTTGCTCCGATATTATCGTTGGCGGATATGCCGTGATAGGTCTGCTGGAGCTGGAATATACAAAATCTTATACCTTGTTGATTAAGCTCGTCACCGTCAATAACTATATCCGAATGATCCCAAAAATCGCTCCAATAAGCCTCATTTCTCGCCAATGCCCTATCAAAACCTTCACAACATTGCTCGGCATTTTCCTTACGAATTGTATCCATTTCAGCATCGCTTGCATGAGAGGATAACGATATCAATCTAACAAAACAGATTTTCTCCCCCTTTTTCAATTTTACATTGAAGACCTTACTTACTTTTAACGGCTCTTGTAGCGTTTCATCCGCATTACTGCCGTCAACAGTTACGCTCTCGATAACACCTACCATTTGATCGGTCGAATCGGTAATACAGCGTAAAGAATTATCAGAGGAATCTACCTTTTTCCAACGAGAGGGCTGTCCCCAATGGGTGCCTTCAAAATGAATATTGGCTGTAATAATAGCATCTGCATCAGCATCACTAAGAATAGTCAATCTTTGATATGCACGATGATAGTGCTGCATATCAAAAAATCTTTCGAAAAACAGCTTTATTTTCTTGCCGTTTACATTCCAAATAAGAGTCCTTGTTAAAACACCGTTTTTTAGGTTAAGATTGCGTTCATAATCGGTATATTCGCTACTTGCCATATCAAGCTCAACTCCGTCTACTTTTATCACGAGATCGAAGAAATTGCATGCGTTTACCATAAAATGGGTGCGTGTAGCGATTCCTTTATATGCTGTTGCTCCTTTATCAACCGAAAATTCATATACACCGTTACAATATGTATCCCTCAAAGTCGGTGCAGAATTACTTTCGTCAAGAAATCCTCTTGAACCCATATATTCATTACCTTGAGAGAAAATAGATTCTGCGACCTTGGAAAAGTCATTAGAAAAACTCCTTTCGGTTATGTTCCATACATCACCACCGAAATGCTTACGTGCAGTTTTTGCCATAATATTCTCCTTTTTCTTGGTGTTAGCCCTTAATACCGCTTTGTGCGTTAGTACCTGTAATCTGCTTTTGGAATACCGCAAAGACAAATATTTGCGGAATAATCGTAATTGTCAATGATAATAAATATTTATCAATACCAAAATCCATCATGGTAGACATTGATGCTTTGAGATTGTATATTTTTACCATTACCGTGTGAAGATCCTCATCCTGCAATAATAAGTAGGGAAGTAAGAAATCAGCCCAGCTTGCAGTCATTGCAAATATCGCAACTACGCCTACAATAGGTTTAGACAAGGGTAGTACGATATTAAAAAATATTCTTAACGAGCCTGCTCCGTCTATCTTTGCAGACTCTAATAATGCCCGTGGAATGGTGTCAAAATAGTTTTTGAACATCATAAAATAGTACGAATTAGCTCCGTATAGCAAACACAACGGTATAAATATCGCATATCCCTCAAGATTTAGCGATACGATATTAGCATAAAGAGGAACAAGCGACGCAACTGCAGGTATCATATAACTGCCCATTATCAAGCCATATACAATCTTATAGCCTGCAGGCTTTAAAATAGATACGGCATATGCAAGTAATCCATTAAAAACTACTGCACAAAACACAGAGCCTAACATGATTATAAATGTGTTTAAGAAATATTTACCGAATTTGACAGTTTGCCATACCTCGACTATCTTACCCAAGTCGAATGATTGTGGAAAAAATGTAAATGGGGCCTTGAAAACCTCATCCGCATTCTTAAAGCCTGCTAAAAATAACCACGCAACGGGTATAAGTGCGGTCAAACTTGCAACTATCAAAATGAATATCATCACCGCATAAAGAACCTTAAAGCGAGGATGTTTATATTCAATACCATTGATAAGTCCGTCAGACTTTTCTGTGAGCTTTTTGTGCTTAATCGGCTTTAGTTTAAGAGCCTTTAATCTATCCTTTAAGCTCATACAGGCTCCTCCTCATTTTTCTTAGACAATTTAAAATATATTACACTTAACGTAATGATAATAATTGCCAAGATAACACCGCATGCCGCACCTGCACCCGGTCTATCGTCTAAGAATGTATATTTGTAACATAAGTACATTAGCGAAATAGATGCATTATCGGGTCCGCCTGCCGTCATCATCATCGGCTCATAAAATACTTGGAATACCGAAATAATCTGTAATATCAGCAACAGTTTAATTGTTGGTCTAATAGAAGGAAGGGTCACATGCCAAATTCTTTGGAAAAGATTGGCTGTATCTAATCGTGCGGCCTCATATAAGGTGGTATCGACCGTTTGGAGTGCAGATAAATATATCAAGACCGTAGCGCCCGCACCTCGCCAGGTCATGACTAATACAATGACCGGTATAACCAAATTCTTATCCATCAATACTTGTACAGGCTCAACTCCGAATATGCCAAGAATACCGTTAAGTAGACTTCCCGACGATCCGTCAAGAATCTGAGTCCACATAAGCATGACTGCAACACCTGAAATAATACTCGGCAGATACAGTAAGCACCTAAATCCGGGCTTAAAATGAATTACCTCAGATAAGATTAAGCCAAGTATCAAAGGAAGTAAAAATCCTATCAATAATGACCAAAATGCATAAACAAAGGTGTTTATCAATGCACTTTTAAATGCAGGATCGGAGAAAACATATTTATAGTTTTCAAACAAAATGAAATCCTGACATTGAAATCTCTTAATTGAAAAGAAGGAATATGCAAGATTTTGAATCAAGGGCATCCATACGAAAAAGGTAAACAAAACAAGAGTAGGTAGCATTATTGCCCAGCCACCTATATTTTTCTTAAAAAATCTCTTGATCTTGTATCCTACAGAGTATTTGTTTCCCATTTTATTTATTTAATAAATCTAAAAACTGTGATTGGAAATTATTATTTGCAGTAATTAATAATGCCTGTGCGTTAGCTGTTCCTGCCTTATCGGACAATATGTTTTGAATGGCATTATCAAGCAAGCCATACATATCTTGACAATAGTTTGGTTCTTCCTTACGGCGATAATCGTTAATTGTATCGAAGAAATCCTTCATATACTCATAGTTAACATTTATATACTCGTTTTCGAGAGAATTTGCTATTGCTAAGTATTCTGCATTCTTCCACGCTTTTATTGTGGGCAGTATAGGCATATTCTTACTTTCAGCGACCTCAAAGCCCTTTCTCATAGCTGCAACCGAAATATCATCGGTTTCAGGAGAACGACCGATATACTTCAAGAAAAGCAATGCACCCTCTACCTGCTCGTCCGTCGCATTCTCGGCAAATACATAAGGTGTACCGCCAAACAATGCGTAATGACTCTTTCCGTCACCTGTGGGCATGGGGACAAATGCAAACTCGTCCTTATCAAATCCATAAGATGTGATAGGCTGACTTAATGCATCGTTACCGACAAATGCCATCATAACTTGCTTAGAACCAATTTTTGCAGGCCAGTCATTGTAGTTAAGAGATGCACTTGGGTAACAAAGTCCTTCTGCGGACATCTCTTGGATCCACTCTAAGGCTTTGACCATACCGCTATCTGCAAGATTGCTCTTCCAACTACCCGAAGCGTTACTTTGAAGATCACCTGCACCAAAATTCCAGCCGAGATTACATAACTGCCATCCGCCTTGTTTATTTGCAGAAAGAATGATCATACCATAGGTTTCTTCGTAATTATCACGAACAAGCTCGCTAAGCGTCTTTACCTCGTCAAAGGTGGTCGGATAAAGAGGTGAACCGTCTTCATCATAAAGATCGTAGGTTCCGTCCGCCTTCTTTTCAATAACTCCAAGGTCATACATCATTTGAAGGTTAATAAACATTCCCATTCCGTAGCCGTCACGAGGTATGCCGTATATCTCACCGTTTCTTGTCAGCTGTTCACGCATATTATCGTCCATTTTATCAAGCCAACCAAGTGCGTTCAGTTGATCGGTTATCGGACGAATATACTCGTTATTGATAAGCATATCAGGTTCGGTAAAATAGGTTTGGAAAATGGTAGGAAGCTTACCTACATTCCCCTTTGCTCTAACCGTTTCGGGGCTGTAAGTATATGGCTCCGCAACTATGCGATACTGCGGATAATCAGCCTCGAATTGAGCTTTCCACTCATTATACATCGCAACATCTGATGTCTGAGAGTTGTCAGGCCAAAAGCCTATGGATATTTTTATTTTACCGTCATCGTCGTTACCACAGCCCGAAAAGACCGCCAAAACGCCGATTATCATTACTATACTAAGAATAATTGCAAGGACTTTTTTCAATTTGAATACACTCCTCCATGTTTATTTCTATTTATATTATATAAATAATAAAAGTATTATTTCAAGGACTAATTCTGCAAAAATGTAGAGAAAACTGCTTAGTTATTTGCTACGCCCTCTCTCATTTTGTTCTGTAATACATTAAGAGGTGTTTCTACACTCTTTGCAAATTTATACGCCCATATAAAGGCTAAAAGAATCAACAAAAAATCAATGCCGAATAAAATAAAGAATATTATCAATATCTGCTTTTTAAAGGAAAAGATGGAAAATCTCATTGCTATTTGAGACCCGTCGAAAAAGTCGGTATAAGATATATATGCCTCGTCTATAATTGTATCACCTGATTTTTTAGTGTAATCGGATAGCTGAATTCCCGTAGATAATACATCATTACCCTTGATAATTTTTACATTCGATGTAGCATCAAATGCTGAATAATACAGCTTTTCCTTAATAAGCGTCATTGGTGTGATATCGCCCACTAAAAGGCCGACGAGCGTTCCATTCTCATCAACGACCTTAGCCATACATGAAATGATGCCGTTATCCTCACTGTAATATGCGCTATGGTAGGCTTTAGCTGTCACTTTCTTACGAACCGATACAAGCTTATCCTTATTAGATAGCAAAAATTCACTTACACTATCCACCGATTTCAATTCATCAAGAGTCGGCGGTGCGCCAATGCCTGCTGAATATCTAATATATCCGTTAAGTCCGTATAAAACTGCACCGTCTATTACGACAGAGTTATTACATAGATCATCAAGAAGCGAAGTCGGACTACCGTAGCCGTACTTACAAGCGGTTATTATGGAAGTATTTTTCGCAGTATTTTCAACAAAGCCCATTATTGCTGTTATGTAAGTTTTAGCACCGCTTGCACCGCTCTCAACACAAGAATCCGCCCTTTCTTTTTGCATTTCGTATACGTTTCCCACAATAAGAATATATGATACCACGCTTATCGAAAGCACAAGTACCACCGCAACAAGAAATACGCTATAAAAAATCTTTTTACGAAGCTTACCAAACATAACTATAACCTCTTTTTTATTCTGGCAGTTACCGTAGTACCCACACCCTTTTGAGATGTAATGGTAAGTCCATACCCTTCGCCATATTCCAATCTGATTCTTTCGTTTACATTCCTTAATCCATAACCGTTAGGACCGTCAACCTGTCTTGACCAAAAATCTTCCGGAATATCAAAGCCAATGCCGTCATCCGAAACCGAAATCAATATATCATCTCCGTCAAGTTCAGCCGAAACGGTTATAGTACCGATACCCTCTTTGCCGACAAATCCATGCTTGATGGAGTTTTCCGCAATTGGCTGTAGTATCAGCTTTACCGTAAGGTAATCACCTATATCCTCGGGAATATTATTCACATATTTGATAGTATCGGGAAAACGAACCTTCTCAATTTCGAGAAAATGTTCTATTAACTCAGCCTCTTCTTTTATCTTGATATATTTTTCTCCCTTATGAAGACTTAATCTGAAAAATTTAGCAAGATTCATTACAAGCCATTCTATTTCATGCTGTTTTTTAATTTTGGACATCCATGCTATCGCATCGAGTGTATTATATAGAAAATGCGGATTTATTTGCATTTGCAACGCATCTATTTCCAACTTACGCTGAGTCTCCATATTTTGCTTATTCTCATCCATAAGCACAAATAGACGCTCCAACATATCATTGTAGCTTTTTTCAAGCTCATATAACTCATCGCCGGCTGTTCCTACCTTGAAGATAGAACGCTTGGACGAAAAATCCACATTAGCCAACTCTGACGAAAGCTCTTTTATGGGCTTAGCCGTGCGTTTAGCGAGATAGACCGATATAATAATGGATGCGAGCAAAGCAATTACAGCTATAATTGCCAATACGATATCAAGTATAATGAAATCCTTTTGTAATGAGTACACGCTTATTTCGCTGACGGTATATAAATCCATATCGTATTGATTATCAATAAGCGTTATAGCCATAAGTGTAGACTCACCATTGATATTGATCCTATAAGTTTCCTCGTTTAACTTATACTTATCGCCTTCAAAAATGGTCGAGCCGACATTATTACCATCCGATGAAGCAATCACATTAAGGTTAAGATCAACTATTCTTGTAGTGCCTTTACCTAAATTACCGAGCTCGGTGATATTATTTATCTTTGCTTGTGATATATAAAAAACGACATAGCCCTCAAGACTGTGGGCTAAGTCCTGAAATCTGCGACCTATAGTAATATAACCGTCATTCGACACATCTCCCATATATAGCTTATTACCACCACTTATCAAAGTATTGACAAAGCTATTTCGAGGTCTATCGTATTTTTCGTCAACAGTATAATACGCACCGTTAATTGATAATGCTACATTAATATAATCATCCGAAAGTGCAGAATCTGCAATTATTTTCAAAAATACTTCTTGCGCCTCTTCTTTTGATAAATCGTTTAAAAAAACACTTAATCCGTCATTTTTGGATAGACGAGTGTATCCGTAGTTTATTTCATCTAACAATGCGGTAAATTCATCATCGACATCGGTATGTGCCGATAAAATATCATTATTGACATATTTATCTGTATATACCTGCGCTATAATCTGAACAACTGCAAGAAGCACAACAAAAAGTATTGCCAAAAGCAATGCAAATAACAACACAAATTTTTGTGTCAGAGTCTTACGTTTGGTCGTGCTTTTTTGCGTACTCACTTGGTGACATCCCCTCCATTTTCCTAAATACCTGTCCGAAATACTTCATATCCGAATAGCCTACCATCTCGGCTATTTCATATACTCTATACTTCTGCTCTTCTAAAAGCTTGCGTGCTTCCATAATTCTATACTCGGTCAAGCATGTATTAAATGTCTTTCCGAGTTCTTTTTTAAATAAATGCATCAAATAGCTTTCCGAAACGAATAGACTATCCGCAACAACCTTTATTTTAAGGTCATCTTCCTTGTAATGAGCAGAAACATATTGAAGTGCCTCAACTATATGCTTCTTATAAATTTTATCTTCGCCCGTGGGAACATTTACACTATTGATCGACGCCAAAAGCTTATTATATGCTAAATACTTTGCCGTTCCAAATGCAGAGCTTATCCCATCCACACTTACAAAAGGATTACTTACACCTATCGAAAACAGTATACGACATTGCTTTTCGTAGCGTTTTAATGCGCCTTTAAGCTTAGCACCTAATAAATCAACCTCTTTTATATCGGTTGCAAATGCAATTCTTTTAGCTGTGCGTGAATACATACGCTGATGATCACCAAGCATCAAAAGAATCTCCTTCTCTAATACTGTGATCGCCTCTTCCACCATTTTATCACTACCAACCTTATCTCCATCGAACTCGGCTTTACAATAAAAAACTGTTCCACGCTCTATGATTGGAAGATCGTATAGTGATAGCTTTGCATATACATTATCTATCTTCTCTCCATGAAATATATCATCTACCAGCTTTGTTTTAATTACCGGAAGACTCACATCGAGATCTGCAAGTAACTGCTCTTGCTTTCTTCTCTTTTCCAATTTTTCACACGCTAATTTTATTACCGATACCAATTCGTCATTATCAATAGGCTTCAAAAGATAACGGAACACCCCTGCTTCAAGTGCGCCCTGTGCATAATCAAAATCATTATAACCGGATAACATAACAATAGTTCCGTCATAACCCTCATTGCGTAAGCATTTAACCATATCTACACCGCTCAATACAGGCATCTTTACATCGCTGATAATTACATCAGGCTTATACTCCCGTATCTTTTCAAGTCCGTCATTACCGTTCACGGCGGTAGCAACTACCTCGATTCCGATGCTCTCCCAATCTATGGTTTCGGTTATTCCGAGCCTTACCAAATATTCATCATCTACTATTATCATCTTATACATGTCCGTTATCTCCGTTATAATTTTACCATATTTTGAGTTGCAATTCAACCCCCATATAGCAAAACGGCATGAAAAAATTCATGCCGCATTTACTATATTAGCTTGTTAATTAAGCGTTCTTTTTCTTCTTGATCGATATTACGGCAAATACGATTATGGCAATTAATGCTATAGCACCTATTACAATACCTATGATAGCACCTGTTGATAATCCACCGTTGTCATCTACTACAACAATAGTGCTTGTATGCTCGGTTACATGTCCTTCTGCATCTGTTACCTTAATCTTTATAGTATAGGTACCTGCTGCATCGGGTGTAAACTTACCGTCTACAACTTCTATAGCGTTACCGTTAAGGGTTACTTCGTATTCTACATTAGCTTCGCCATAGTTATCGATAGCATCTGCAATAATGTTGATCTCTTCACCTGCTTTTCCTGTTTCGGGAATAGTTACAGTAATTTCCGGTTTCGAATCGTCATTTCTCGGCAACTCTACAGAATCAGGATAAGGAATATAATCAAAGTATGCAACCTCAGCCTTGAAGGTGCTATCTACATTGATTGCATTCATATGAATATGGAACTGATTAACATTTTCAATTCCGTTTAGATCAAAAATGAAGGATTGTGTACGAAGTGAAGCTTCTTCACCTTCACCTAATACTACAGGTCCAGCAACTGTGAAATCACTTCCCGACCATAAGAGAGTATCAGGTCCCTTTAATTCAAAACGAATACCATCTAAGCTTAATGTATTCAATGCTGTGATATCGACCTTCATATAACGATAGCCGTTTGTATTAATAAAATCACCACCGCCAACATATGTATAATCACTCTCGTTATGAGTTAAGCTTACATTTACTTCATAGCTTTCCTTTACAGGTATTGCAAGATCGGTGAAATAAATCTCGTCAATATATAGTGAACCAGCATCAGGGTTCCATCCGCCTAACCAAAGTCTAAAACCTTCGATTTCTCTTGAAATACCGCTTGCATCGAGGTCGATAACGAAATCTTGGTATTCATTGGTCAAAACAAAGTCTTTTCCGTCGAGGGTTACAAAATCACCGACATTTGCATAAGATTCTTTGCCATCTAACCATAGAATTCTAAATGTATCCATAGTTAGACCTTCAGCCTTCATACGAATAACCATATATGGGTGTTTAGCGTCCTTATTGTTAGTGGGCTTAGCACCGCCGACACAAACAGCAGCGGATGCAGGAACATCTATCTTAAGAGCACCCTCAACAATGGAGATGCTTGCATTAATATCCGTCCAATAGTACCCACTATCTTGAGGAAGTGCATCGAAACTATCATAAACTACTTTGTTATCAGTATCCAAAGAAGGTCTGACCTTGTTACAATAGAATATTTCATCTATGTACAATTCGCCTGCACCCGAATAATACATATCGATACCCGAGATCTCAACTACTCCAAAGCTCTTTTCAAGATCCACTACAAGATAGCTATAGTCGCCATCCGAGTACGGATTCTTATCGCTTAAAGAAGAAAGTGCAACGCCTGCCTTCATTTGATTAGCATATACGATGTCAGAGCCCTCATCGGTATCACTCTTAATAACAGCAAAACGGAAATCATCAAGAGTAGCACCATTCTTTGCTACATACTTGATCACTAATAAATCTCTGCCCTCAGAGGCGGTCTTTGATCTAATCTTAATATTAGAATATACATTATCTTTATCAGTAAGTACAACATGTCCGTTGGTGATAACAGGCTTTTCAACGCTATAAGAAAGGATGTAATCACAATTAAATGATGCACAATCCTCTACTGCCTTAGAATAGTCTGCATCGGGAGTATACTCAAATCCGAACTGAGATAAATATGCAATACTGTCAACATCGATGGTCGGGAACATTCTATCGGGTACTACCGTCTCAATATTTGTAAAGAATGCTTGAGCAATATTTACTTGTCCGTCCTCTACGATAAACTTTACACCTTGAATCTTCTTAAGACCTAATGATTCGAGGCTAATAACAGCATTACGATAGTTATTGTCAAGAGCAGCAACTGCTGTACCTGCAAGGTCCTTAAGATCGGAATATGCAACTGCAGTACCAACTGTACCATCCTCTGCAATAGGAGCAACGCTTACATTGCCGCTTCCTGCGATTTTGAGAACGATTGCCGAGTATACCTCGTCTACATTGTTAGAGGTAGCTACAGCGCTCTTTATTTCCTTAGAAGAGGTGATCTCGATACAACGGGGAATATCAATAAAGCAACCTGCTTCCGAATTATCCCACCAACAATCCTTTACACCTGCGAAATTTTCAAGAATGATATCACCGCTTGCAGAGCTTACATAAACTTTAGCAATATCTAACTTACCTGCTTGACCGTTATTTGCATAAAGGTGAAAGCCTAAAAGTGCATCGGGCTTAGTTGTGTCGAATGCACTGCCGTTAACTTGAACCTCTGATTGAGTAAAATCAAATGTTAATGTAGTCCATTCTGAACCTATTTCGGAGCCTTTGCTTAGTGAAACTGCACCCTCGATAGCTTCATTATCTAATTCATAACTATTAGCTAAAGCAATAGCATCATTATCAGCAACACGCAATGCAATTGTCAAATCTTCAAGCTTTACGCTTGAATCAGGACTTCTAAGCTCAATAGACAGTGTATTGAAGCCTGCACTGATCTTTGGACTTCCTATCTTAAAGATCGGATCGTTGAGATCGTCACATTGACCTGCATTCCAACTAACTGCACGGTAAGCCGGAGTTGCACTATCTCCTGAAGCGTCCTCTAACATTCTATCGAAGTTTGCGTCATAAACCCTCTCTTGAGGTGCTGCACCATCACCATCGCCATCTGCAAACGCAACGGTTAAAAGGGTAGATGTAAATGCAACAACGAGAACTATCGAAAGAAGGAGTATAGTAATTTTTCTCATTTTCTTTGACATGGTAATCTCTCCTTTTTTTATTATTTTTTACTCCCCATAAACATACAGCTCGGAGATCTGTGCTCCGTAGCCTGAGCTATTGGAGTTATAAACTAATTTAAAGTAACGCATAGCCACAGCCTCATCCAATACTATTGATACAGTATTACCGGTCATCGGATCGAATACATATTCGGCACTGACCTTGACGACCTCGTATGTCACACCATCAATCGAACCTAATATTTCGATCTCTTGCGTTCTCTTTTCCCATAACAGCACGGGAGGTAAATGCAAATTCACATATTTAACATTGTAAACTTCACCGAGATCAATAGCAAATTCAGCAGGGAATACACCTTTTTTAGATTCAAAATACGTGCTTGTATTTCCGTCAATCATATTAGAAATATCATAGACGTCTTCGTGCTCTGCAACCACTTTGAACGATTTGTTGGTGGTCAAACTGGGTGGATAAAACTCAATCTCACCTAATGCAATCTCATCAGGATATGCAACCCCTTCCTTTTTGAAAAATCTAAGTTGCAATCCCTCATAATCAATATTAGATCTAATAATCAGATCTGCATAATTACTCTCTAACGGACTTATGGTAATATCTTGCTGAACTGCAAGTCTTTTCCACTCACCACCATCGGTTTTAGAGAATATAGATATATTGTAATAATATAATATGTCTGACGCTGTAGATCCCATAAATCTTATCTTACCGATTTTTCTTGCAGACTCAAACTCAAAGCTTACTGCTATAAACTCGTTAGCATCACCCTTCCAATCGGAAAATCTCCATTCCGTGGAACGATCTCCGTCAACTAAATTGGATAATGGATAATCTGCAACATCCTGAACCGGACCGTTATTCCAAGGAGACGAGACCTTTTCACCTGCACCGTAGGTCGCACTTATGGTCGCTGCGGATAAATCTGCCTTTTGTCCCGAATAAGGCGGTTCATTTGACAATAAACCGAAGCTTGGCACTTGTAGACCTGTTTGATGAACGTTTTTAACCTCATTAATAATAGGCTCGTCACCGTCTTTTAAGCTGAGGGTATATGGAAGTATACGCTTAGCACCGGAGGCAGTACCTGCACTTGCATATGTAATCTTTTCAGTATACACGCCCGGGTTTAATCCCATATCGGATAAGGACTTCACATTTTTGCCGTTAATGGTTATATTGGTAATGGTTACATTTTGTATCTTACTATTTTCGCCCTCGCCAAACATACGGCATATAATGGTATCGGCTAACGATAATACCTTGACATTATCTATAATTACATTCTTTACCGAGCCACGCACTCCGCCCGATTCGGTCCATTCTTGATTGTATGCTATGGTCATGTCAATAAGAAAATCGTTTTCACCGTCATTTTGGTTATCACCCTTCATTTGACCGTCTTCAATTGTTATATTGCGGTAGGTTACATCCTCGATAACCGCATTATCCGCATTGTGAAGGCTGATGGCTGCCTTATGGAAATTATGTAAGATCGTAATATTTTCAAATGTTACACCCTTCATAGACGGTCCGTATGTTTCATATCCGACTTCCATGCTTTGAGCAAGATCGGTCCATACAGTTACACCGTTAAAGGATATATCCGATGTAGAACTATTCTCCACATTCTTAACTACTAAGCTATCATCCCACGTCCTTACAAATCCGCCGTTAACATTGACATTAGTCGAGGATTGTACGGAAATACCGTCACCGTTTGCTCTTGCTGTGATAATTTTTATATTTTCTATAGTAACATCGGCACACTTCATAACGGTTATTGCCCATCCGGCAGGATCAAGTATACTGATACCCTCGATATGAACATTTTCACACTCTTGAAGCTCTATAGGAAGGGTATATTCGCTCGCCTTGTTTCTATCATAAAAGCTTCCGCTTATTACACCTCTACCCTTTATTGTTAAATTTTTAAGTCCCTTGGCTCTTATTTGACCGTATACCACAGCACCGCCAGCGATATATACAGTCATATCGTCATGGTCGACAGGAATAGCACTTGCCATCCATACACCCGGTCCAATATATATGGTATTTTCATCAGCATCCTCTTCGGTTACTTTTTCCCCTTCCGATTCGATAGGATTGGCAAAAATATGCAAAACGTTTTCACTTGCTACGGGGCTATCCTTTGTTGCATACTCCACAATATAATTGGACGGATATTCCAAATCAAAACTTATCTTATTTCCATCCGTATTGGCAGTAATGCCATATGATAGAGGACGAACTATAACATCGCTTAAGCTGTCTTGACCGTTTATTTCAATCTCAATATGGACCTTGCCTTCAAAATCAAATATGACCACCTGATTATATGTTTCAGGTGCACTATATGTAAAGCTACGTAAATGATTAACTCGGGTATCGTATACGAATATATCCTTACCCTCTACACTTACAGACGCAACCTTTGAGGACTCGATTAGATCCGGAGCATCGTAGATAGTGAGTTTAGTTTCTGTTACTGTCTTATCCGCAATAATGGGCTCATCGTCAATATCACCTGGAATAATATTATCATCAGGTCTATTGTCGCATGCAACAAGTGCCGTTGCAAGTACGAGAATTAAGACGATTATTATGAATAGCTTACCTTTTCCTTTCATATTAACTCCTCTATTTTTATATGATAGATTCTTGTCTACATAAAAATTATAATTTTTTCTATCCCAAAAAATAAACTTGAATGACTGCAAAATAGGTTGGAATTCTGCTTTTACAAGCATTTCGATTGATTTTGTTACCTATTGAGGAAAATAATTATTCCACGATTGCATGATTTTTGTATTTTGCCAATTCGTTTTCATTTTGAGAAAAAATGAATTTTACCTTTACCTCTTCGGTTGGTTCAACTATCTCTGCTTCTGCATATTTATTTACGGATAAATAGGAATAACCGCTCTTTATGCCTTTACCGTTTATCCATAAATTTTCAATGGAAACATTGCTTACTCTATGAATGCTATTTTTATAATCGGTTCTCGAATCTAAGCTTCCGACTACCCTTATGGGGAGTACTATATTCCCAGATAAAACACTGATATTTTTTACGGTTACACCATTGATCGAGCCTAATGCCGTAGTTTTATGATTGGTCGACCAGGTATTACTGAACTCTACTGCAATTTCGATAAGCTGATTATTACTACCGGCATCGCCTCTGCCCATCGATGCATTCTCGACGGTGATTGTATCAAAAAGTATATCCTTAATATCGGCATTGTTTGCGTTATGTATACTCATTACCGGTTTGTGGAAATTGTGAAGTACCGTAATACTCCGAAATGTTACTTTTTGAAGTTTCTTACCAATAGTTTCATAACCGATTTCCATGCTTTGGGCTAAATCAGTCCATATAATGCAATCGGAAAACTCGATATTTTCGGTTTCACCTTCTATAGATTTATCTTGATAATTAGCATAATTCTTGACAACTAAGCTATCATCCCATGTCCTTAAAAAGCAATTCTTGACCTCGATATCCTTACACGATTGTAGCGATATACCGTCACCATTTGATCTTGATGATATAATTTTTATTCCGTCTATCTCGCTGTCATTACAAAAATACCAGTTCACACACCATCCAGCAGGGTCTAAAACAGAAAAATCCTTTAACAAAATATCCGAACAATAATTAAAGTCCAGCGGAACGGTAACCTCGCCCGTAGATGCGTTCCTTACGAATGCAGAGCCATCTATAATCCCTTTACCTATTATTGAAATATTGGACGCATTATTTGCTACGAATCTCGCACGCACAACTGCACCCTCTTCTAAAATGACGATAGTATTTGAATATAAATTAACCGTATTATTTTTAATATAATCGCTGTTTGATGATGTGTGTAATCCTGCCTCAAAGCGAATTACATTACCATAATAGCTATAATTTTCCTCTTTTTCGGACACAAATAAGAAAAATGCTTGTTTTGGATCGCCATTGGGCTCTATCGAATACGTTCCCGCACTTTTAATAACAAAAGTCGCCGTACCTTCATTTACAATAGCTGTAACTCCTGCCGACAACGGACGAACTATACAAGATTCCATATTATCACTCTTAACCGTAATAGTGGTTTTGCCTACTAATGAAAAATAGCCTACTCCACTGTTTGACCTATTAGTGGGATTAGCGGTCCACGAATGACTATTATTAACCTTAACATTGAATAATTCTAACGGTGTTTCTTCGACAAACACATCCACCTCATCATATTTTTCTACACCATCAGGTACAGAGACGAGATGAACAGAACCGTTGACAAAACCAACAAGCGGTTCTTCTGATGGCAGATCATTATCGCAAGCAACAAAAATGCATAATAACAATGCCAACACAATTAATAATGATATCATTTTTTTAGATCTCATTCTTACTTCCTCTAATAAAAAATAAATCCAATTATATTTTATCATTATTTATATGCGATTGAAAAGGGAGCAAAACTGCAAAAAGGGTTTAAATATTATCAAAATTTTTGTAAAATGGTGAAAAAATGTTTTTTAGTTTGGTACGAACCGTCCGCAAGATGGTAATAATAACATCCTGTCATACTCCGTTTGTTATGTTATAGTGTCCCCCGTCTAAGATGCTTACATGGTGCTACCATTCCGCTTAGGGATAACAGCAGACGTGGAATGCCCATACTTTTTTGAATGTACTGCAGTATCTAATGCCATTCTGAGCAAAAACGAAGTTTGTAGTCAAACCCGTTAGGACAATGCGTTAGCATTTGAATCTTATTCCTTATATAAAAAAAGTATGTGCGAGGACATACTTTCTTTTATTCGGAATATTTAGCGACGACTTTCTCTAATCGACGATTAAGGAAACGCCAAATAAATCCCATACAATAGTCATATAGTAGTAATAAAGGAATGGTTATTAGTAATACAAACCAATAATTATATGCAATACCTATCGATGAGAATAGGCTTTCGATATAGCTGATACCATATAGCTCATATATCCCAAATACACCAACCTCAAGCAATATTACTTTTAGGGGTACGGAAATATACCATTTTTCTTTTAGATAACGCTTACAGATATACATCAAAATAATTTGCGGTCCAAAGAAAAATGCAAATGGTACCACATTAACAGGATTAAAGAGCAGTGCAAGCAAACCGCCAGCTACAAACGCCATACTTAATCCCCATAGGCTATTTACAACACATGGAAGCAATAATGCTATCCCTGACAAAACGAAAAAGGATAATTTGGCAACCGGTGAATAGTTGGATAATACAAGCATTATCAATACTAAGCTTGCAGATAATCCACTTACGGTCAGCTCAAAAACAAGTCTTTTCCGTTTATTAATCCTTTTCACGGTTCAACTATGAGCGACAACAGCAGTCGCAGAGGCAGTTAAGACAAATAGCAGTTTGACACGCTTGACAGCAAGAATCCTCGGTACGCCTTGCATCATAATCGCTACCATAGCTTCTTGAATAACCGTCTCCGCTGTGAGTGGATGAGGAATCAGGAGCAGATTTCGATGCATTGAGCTTCGCATTAAGCTTATTAAGACTTCCGCTATATTTAGTATTTGACGGATCCATATTACAAGCGATTTCGAGCTGTGATTTACTCTCGTTGAGCCAGCCCTGTTTATAGTAAATAACAGATTGATAGTAATGCCATTCGGCATTTCTCTCAAATATATTGTCAAGAGACTTCTGTGCCTCGGGATAATTCTTATCTCTAATAAGACGATCAACCTCGCCAAAAGAGGATTCTTCTACGACCGGATCGCTCGAAATATCAGATTCGCCCGTAGCACCCGAGGTGTAGCTCGATTCGCCTGTATAGTCGATGATTATATCTCTATATGCCGTTTCAAGATCGTTAAGGTTTCTTGCGGCTTGCTTGCCCTTATCGCCCTCGGAGTGCATATCTAAACGATACTTATCACGCAAATAGTAATATGCTGCATCTATCTCTTCACGAGTGGCTGATGGCGAAACTCCTAAAATTTCGTATGGGTTTTTTGACATTTTGAATTCTCCTTATAAATAATCTGTTTCGCACGAGAGCCTAAGCCAAACCAAAACGTATTGGTTATTATGCCCTCGGTATTAAAAACAGGTATCTTTTCATAGTTTTCTTTTACAATAAACAGTATACCGTTAAGTATCTGCAATATGTATTCTACATGCTTCATAAGATCGGCGTGAGTTTTCGCTTCGGGAAACATATTGGCAAAGACATTAAACTCCTTATGTTTGACATCCTTTTCAAAATCATCGACTGCGTCGAGCAAATAAACGTACTTACCGAGAAAATATGCAATCTCTCCAATCTCTTCAATATACGCATCTCCGCATAGATCACTAAAAATTTCTCGCATGCATTCACCGAATGGATGTGCTACTCTATCAAAACTTGTTTGCTCCGCGGACTCGACCTCTACTTGTTTAATATAGGCATTATCTAACGAGCGTGCAACATTTGGAAGCATTTGTTTTGCTTTTTTAGTGCGTCTTTTTATGAAACTGCGTGCAATCCGCTTACCAATAGACGGCTTATCTTGTAAATCATCACGAAGTTTAAAATCGACGAGCAATAAATTCAAATAAACGCATTTTTCACTGACGGGATCGTCTTTAAGAATGCATTTTTTCTTAATCGGATTAAGAATACATCCCTCTGTGACAAAATCCAAGCTTTGATTTAGTAAACCGTGAAGCAATATATTGATAAATGTAACATCATAATTGACCGAAAGCCTAAGTACATTGTTTTGGTGGCACTTGATGCTCTTACACATTCCGCAATAAAAGGACTTATATAGCGCATAATCCTTCATATACATATTAGGCTTATCCGGTAAAATATATCCAAACATTATTTGTTCACCAATCCTATCTTACGGTAGACCTTAGAAAGCGTTCTTTGAGCAATTCTCTCCGCTTTGATAGAGCCTTCTCTCATTACCTCTTCAAGATAATCCTTGTGTGCGATAAGATCGGTATATTTTTCTCTTATCGGGCGTAACGATTCAACAACGGCTTCTCCAACTTCCGTCTTAAAGTCGGCATATGAACGACCTTGGAATTGGGATTCTACCTTTGCAATGGGAGTATCTGTCATAACCGAATAAATTGTAATCAAATTACTGATTCCCGGTTTATCGGCACGAACGACTATCTCATTACCACTATCGGTGACCGCTCTCTTAAATTTACGCATAATTGTATCGGGATCGTCAAGAATAAAGACGACACCGTTAGCATTATCGTCCGTTTTTCCCATTTTAGTTTCGGGCGAAAGCAGGTTTTGTATCTTAGCACCTTGCTTATTGAATATACCGTCGGGAACGGTGAATGTAGGGGAGTATCTCGAATTAAATCTCTCGGCTATAGTGCGTGCCAATTCAAGATGCTGTTTTTGATCTTTACCGATAGGTACTAAATCGGCATTGTATAACAAAATATCCGCAGCCATCAATGTTGGATATGCAAAAAGACCGACATTTACATTTTCAGGATCCTTTTTACTTTTATCCTTAAATTGCGTCATTCTTCTTGCTTCGCCGTACTGGGTGTAACAATTCAATACCCAAGCAAGCTCGGCATGCTGTGGTACAAAGGACTGTATGGTTACAATACTCTTTTGCGGATCTAATCCCAATGCTAAATATAACGCCGAAAAATCATATATACGCTTCCTTAAATCTTGGGGAACATTATTAACGGTCAATGCATGTAGGTCAGCGATCATATAGATGCAATTATAATCGTCTTGTAATCTTAGCATGTTTTTAAAGGCACCTATATAGTTACCGAGTTGAAGATTTCCTGTCGGCTTGAGTGCACTGTAAACTATTTTTTGTTGGTCCATATTATTCTCCTTTTATCCCATTGATGACTTCGTTCAATGTCGTCTTTAATTCGTCGATAGTAATCCATTTAACGGACTGCTTTCGATCGATAATATCTAATATATCATATCCCATTTCTTCCGCTATCACCCTTAGCATATCTTTTTGGGTATTAGCCCTTCGATCCGGTATTTGAGTCATAGCAAAGCACGGGTCCACAAGGGGTGATTCTATTGAGAACATCAAGGCAGTCGTGTTGTCATTAAATGCATCGGTATAATCATCATATATACTCATCACTCTTGCGGTCGATCGTGACACTATATAATCGTCTTCACTATTCACTGTCTCAGCCATATATTCCTCATCGTAGTCGGTACAAAAGCCTGTAATAAGACAGCCCATCATACGCGAGAATTCGTCATGTGATATTGAATAGTAGCCTTGTTTATTTAGCTCGTCAATCGCCTTCAATACAATCGCATTGTCATTCGCATAGATTAATCTCAAAAGCAGTTCCGCTTCGCCCTTTTGAAAATTTAAAGGGGAATCGTTGCTTATTCTTATATCGTGCTCTTGATCGTAAAAAATCTGATGCACACGCTGGTTCTCGTCGTCCGATATAACTACAGCATCAATAGGCAACCCCATTCTCTCGGCAAGCATTGCGGATAGTGCAAGGTCAAAGCTCTTACTATCAAGAATAACATTAAACTTAGTATCTACCTCGACCTCTCCCATATTTAGCAACTCACAGTACGATGATACTATCAAACAACCGCCGATCACCATTTTTAGTATAGACATATCTTCAAGTTTATATATATCTATATCTAAATCATTGGCAATATCATTAACTGCCTTTGTTAATACATTTTTTGTCGAAGACAACTCAAAGATATTGCCGTTCGTTGAATTCAAATACGCTTTGATGATAGGTGACGAGTCACAAGACAACAATGAAACCACATGAGGATCCGTTTTAATTGCCGATTGTACATAATCCGCTTCAGCACTGACAATAAGATACTTTTTACCAAGTCCCGCTTTTGCTCTTGCTCTTGCTATCAATTTTGGAATCATTCCTACCGTAAAGCCGTGATAGGAAAGCGTTCTCTCGCTAAATAATTCGACAAGCATATATCCGTCATCAAGACACAATAACGGGGAGCCAATATCTATTTTTTCAGCTACGCTGCTAACTATCTCGACAAGCTCGTCAAATGTAAAACAATCGAAAAATCGATGTAAAATATAAGCACAACGCTGATTATGATCGAATTCGCAAAGACTCTCAATATCGTCAATAATAGACGGCAACACTGCGGGTATTACAGTTAAACTGTCACATAGTCCGCTTTTTAGTAAACAGTCTATACTCGATACAGTATTATGCTCACTGTCTATAAAATTCATTTTTTATACCTTTTCACAAAGATAGCCCGACATAAACTCGGGTAGCACGCCTGTGCTGACCGTACATACTATATTTAAGTTATATTTTTCTGCATATCTTGATAGCGAATCGAATAACTCCTCAAGCTCATTTACATTTGTGTTTGTCATGCGATGTATTCCGTCTATAAAAATGTCACTTACATCGTGGTTACCTGCGATGATACCTCTAATAAATCCGCTCAACCCTAAAACAGTGCTGATCTCATACTCGGTGACATTGATAAGGCGTACGGCATAATTTAAACGGTGTACACATTTTTCGGAATCGGTGAGAAATACCGATTCACCGGCACAGTTCTCTGCCGTTTGATTGGCTAATTCAATAATTCTACCGGTCTTACCGCTTCCCTTAACTCCGTAAAGCAATTTAATCATTTTACCCGAATACCTCCAAGTCGTTTTACGAATATTATATACCTCAAATATTTATTAAATATTAAAAAATACATACTACACGCATTATATTTATCATTATATAACGAATCAAACCTAAAAATCAATAGAAAATCTAAATTAGGACAAATAAATATTTACCGAATCATAAAAAGGTGTTTTTATCGCAAAGCCATTGGACTTTATTATGTAAGAGATATATAAGTTGCAAAGTTTTTTATTAACTAATATATACTCGTTGATTGAGAGATCTCATAACAAAATCCGCTGCGGATGTCGGCATGAAAATAAGTCGAAAGGCAAAAAATGCAATAATGTTAGGTACACTTTGCTCAATATTTTATCTTGACGCATATATGGTGCTGTTACTCCTAAAATGACAGCAGACGGATTTGATTTGCTGTACGATACAAGATGAAGTCTTGGCTACACCCTTGAATCATTGCTCGTTTCACCTATAGCAGGCTTGACAGGAACATTCTTCGCTTGGCAGACTACATTCAATACAAGAAGTAACGCTCATTATTATTTCAATAGTGTACCTTATTGTGTTTACTGTTTTTGAAAGAAATGGCATTGTCAAATATCAAAGTAAGAACCAAAACAGTAACCGTAATAGGTTGGAACGGAGTGATAATGACAATGCTTATTCTAATAGCAATCGGTGTTGGCGTAAGTATTCCTAACCTGTTAGCACAAAAACAGTATTCACAGGAAAAGAAGTAACTGGTGTGAACTTTTAGGATTTTCACAGAATTAAATATTCACTATTTACATTAAACAAGATCGGTTGTATAATAATTGTAACAAGCATTTTAAGGAGTTATTATGTTAGACAATTACGGCAAGGTCAAATATTATAAGTTATCGGACAACAAAAATCTCTCATATTTACCTTCCTACACTAAAAAAGTGGCTATATACACTCCCCCATCATATAATGAACGCCTCGAATACCCTGTACTTATTATGTTCGATGGACAGAATTTATTTGCTAAAGCGGAGGGGAGAGAGCCTAATCAAGACGCTTACGGATCATGGAATGTGGACGGAACCGTCGCAAGATTCGACAGAGAATATAATAAAGGCATAATAATAGTTGCAATAGATAATGCGGATGGATATAGAGATAGTGAATTGACTATGAGTCTATCCTTTGGCGAATGGAGCGGAATAGAAAAGTCGGAAGCATTTCTAAACGGAAAACTCGATAAGTTTGGCGATTTTATAACTCAAACCGTATTACCGTTTTTAAAAGCCAATTATTCTATAGATGATACTAAAATAGGAATTATCGGTGCATCATCGGGCGGTTTGGCATCATATTATTTAGGTCTAAGAGATAATGAGATATATAGCTGTATCGGTGCGTTTTCGCCTGCAAATGCGTTATTCACAACCGATGCTTGGCATAAATATTACAAGCAAATGGTCCTAAAAAATCGTCCTCGTATATATGTTTATTGTGGCTATAACGACTTTTTAGAGGACCAACTGATAAACGGTGCAAGGCACATCAAAGACATTCTCGAATATGGATACACCATAAATGACATTAAAGAACGATATATAGAGGATGCTCTCCATAATGAAGCATTTTGGCGTAATGTATTTCCTGATTTTTTGGAGTATTTTTTAAATAACTAACATATGATGGTAGTTTATCATCACAAGGTTGCCATTAACAAAACGCTCATATCGTCCGCAAAATCTAAAATTACAGTCTACTGCCATTTTTTTCGACTTAATATACCATTTTCGTATGACAGCGGACGAAATCTTATGCTCGGTATGATAGACCGAAAAATTATTGCTTTAATTGGTTGGGTACTATAGGTTGATTATGCCAATTACTATCAGAACCGGTCTGGATCTGTACAAAACCTCGCCTTACAAACTTGACTCTAAATACTACCTGACCGTTTTCCTCTACCTTTATATACAATCCCTCCATTGTGGTCGATGGATCGGTGCGTTCGAGTTGTTTTTCGTAATCGAGTCCTTGCTTTTCGCAAACTGCTTTCAATACATCTAAATGCGATTCTGTAATATAATTAGACTGTTTCAAAAGCTTTAAAACATCATCCTTACGCTTATACTTTCCTTCGCCAAGCACGGGAACGGATGATATTATTCCAATTTTGTCGGTAATCGCTTTGCGAGATGCCGTATCTAAATAAATACCCAACTCCCTATCATAAATATCGAATTCCATAAAATAGTCCGGAAGTGCATCATAAAATACTGCATGCTTGGCATACATCCATTCACCAAACATAATGTATCTATCACTCAATGCATCAAATAACTTATCTGCATTAATGTTTGCCCATTGCTTTAATAAGTTATAGTGTCTTTCTCTAAATCCACCAACAAGATAATGCCCACGAGATTGCAATAACAAGTTGCCATCACCGTCAAAGGATATTGCGCAGTTAGCACCGTCGATTTTTTCTTCAATAACAATATTCTTGTCAGCAATTTCCGAAAACGGTATTTGACTAAGGTCCTCATCACCGACTTGAAGTCGAGAGCCCTCAAGATGCGGTGTTCTTGGATATTTTCGCATATTATAATCCATAATTAGTTCTCCTTGATTAGTATTACTATTATATCCTAACCGACATATTATTACAAGCATTAGTTCGATTTTTATATAATAAAAAAAGCACAGCGAATTTTTACTGTGCTTTTCTTCATTTTTTATTGGTCAATTAATAAATTTCTTCAACTCTTTCGATACTTAAAATATAATCATTTTCGCTGATCAACTTATAAATCGTATCTGCCTCAAGTGATTCTTGGGTATTGATCTTGATGTCCGCCTTAATAATTTCGTTATCACGAAAGGTACGAACTTCAAGGAACTTTTCTACGCCGAATAATTCTTTTAGTCTTTCGAGAGTGTCGGAATTTTTCATAAGCACTATTATGTGTACGGTGTGCATTGTACGGGCATGGAGCGCTTTTAATGGAAGGTGAAGTACAATTTGAATTAACAGTACGAGAATGGTTCCGAATAATCCTAAAAAGTACATTCCGCTACCGAAAGCCAAGCCTATACCGGCAGTTGCCCATATGCCTGCGGCAGTTGTCAAACCATGTAGGGTGTCCTTACGGTAAACGATAATTCCTGCTCCCAAAAAACCGATTCCGCTCACAACTTGAGCGGCAATTCTTGCACTATCGGCACCACGCATACCGCTTTCACCAACAACCTGATCGGCAAATCCGTATTTTGAAACCACCATCATGATAGCGGCAGCCATACATACTAAGGTGTGTGTGCGTACGCCGGCTTCCTTCGATCTCGCTTTTCGTTCATAACCGATGGCAAAGCCTGCTATAACGGCTGCAAATATTCTAAGCGCATAATCTATAAGCTCATTCCAGCCGTTTAGTTGCCAAAAACCTTCAAACATTTCTTACCTCCGAATTAATCGTCCGTCATAGTGAAGCGATAACCTACACCTCTAACTGTTTCGATATAATCCATGGGTATTTTTTCTCTTATGTGTGTAAGGTGAACAACTACCGTACCTGCATCACCAAAGGATTGCATTCCCCAAACTCTTTGGAAAATAGCATCTTTAGAAAAAACTCTATTAGGGTTACTTGCCAAGAAGTAAAGCAGATCAAATTCCTTAGCTGTAAGGAATACCTCTTCTTCCTTAAAAAATACTCTTCTGGATAATGGTTGAATACGGATCTCGCGATAATTAATCTCCATACCTCTCTCTCCGCTCTTACCCTTGATGCGTTCGTATCTTGCGAGGTGAGCTTTAACTCTTGCAACAAGCTCTGCCGGGTCAAAAGGCTTACTTATATAATCATCCGCTCCAAAGCCTAAGCCTCTAATTTTATCTATATTCTCAGTTCTTGCCGATACGATGATAATCGGGGTATCTTTATTTTTGCGTAAAGCTCTGCAAATCTCGAAGCCGTCCATATCAGGTAGCATAATATCGAGAATGATCAAATCGTAATCTTCGGATTCGGCTCTTTCCAAACCCATTCTTCCGTTGCTTTCGACGGTAACTGCCAAGCCTTCTATTTCAAGATAATCTCTTTCAACATCTGCTATGCCTTTTTCATCTTCAACAATTAGAATTCTTTTCATTTTCTTCTCCTTATTGGAATTGTAATTTTGATTGTAAGACCGTTATCATTATAAGCTTCGACGGTACCCTTATGAGCAACGACAACGCTCTTAACTATGCTTAGACCAAGTCCGCTACCCGAAACCGGGTTAGTTCTGGACGGATCTCCTCTGTAGTAATTTTCAAAGATATATTCTGCCTCGAAATCATTTATACCGGGACCGTCATCCGATAAATATATCTCGGCAACATCGCCACGATCGACCACCTTAATGATCATATTGGCGGTATTTACGACCTTATATTTAAGACTGTTATCGCAAATATTTTGGAAAATGCGGTCAAATTGAACCTTATCCATATTGGCGATAAGCCTTTTATCTTGTGGAACTATTCCGTTAATACGAATACCACGAGCGGAATACTGGACATAGTTTTTATGAATAAAATCATTGACCACATCGCAAATATCCTGTTCTTGGAATGAGTACATTACCTCTCGTGATTGCATTTTAGCAAAGGCGGATAGTTTATCTATCAATCCGTTCATTTGAATAGAGGTTTCGTATATTTTAGTGATATACTCTTGTTCTCTACCTACACGGCCGGCAACGCCGTCCATAATACCCTTTGCATATCCCTTGATGACCGATAGCGGAGTACGGAGATCGTGCGAAATACCGGAGATCATTGCGCCCTTTTCACGGTCAAACATTTCTTTTTCCTTTTCCGAATCCTTTAGCCGTTTACGAAGCATATCGAATTCGGCACATATTACGCCAAGTTCATCTTTATTTCTGGTATCTACGGTCATAACTCTTTCGTAATTACCCCTAAACACCTCTTTCATTGCATGAGTCAACGCCTTTAAGCGAGGAACTATCATTATTCTCTCTGCGACAGTAATCGCAATAGTCATACATATAGATGCAACGATGACAGATGCGATATAGATAACATAATACAGTCTTACATGCTCACCCGTAAAGCCTGAAGTGTCAACAGCAACTAACCAGCCCGATGTTAGCTCCATAGAGGTAATCATCATTCCGTCAAGACAAATAATACTTTGCTCGTTATTGGCGTCATAATACCTATCCACCAATATCTTTACACTATCCGATGTACAGTCCGATCTAACATCGGAACCATCCTTAGGATAGAAAAAGTAATTATACCCTTTAGCATTCAACTTATATAACGCTTCAGAAATGGCGTCGCTCTCGGATGATTCGCTTGTACGAATATCAGCAAAAATCTGTCTTACAGCCATTAGCTCGGTATATGATACGGTATAATCCTTGTCGCTGAAATCTACTACATAAAAAAGACCCGTCAATGCAATGACTGCGATAATTACGCAAAACACGATATTACAGATTATCAATTTACCGTTTAGCTTCATATTCTCCTAAAAGATAGTAACTATTATTTCTATTTTACTATATAACTGCTTGAATTTCAAGGGCTTTTTGTAATTTTGCCCGAAATCTTTAATAAAATTTATCGCCTATGGTATGTTTTTAGCTGATTTTTAAGCGTTTTCTTGTCAATTCGTCTAAAACGACATTGGGACTGCCTATTTCGGCACCGTAATCCTCTGCATGATAGTCGCTACCGCCTGTGCATATCAGATCGAACTTTTCGGCTACAACCTTAATTGACTGACGAACATCTTTACCGTAATTAGGATAATAGACCTCTAATCCGCCTAAACCATATTCTATAAGGTGTGCAACGACGCCCTCAAGTTCACCGTTGCGAATAAAACGGTAAGGGTGCGCCATTACAGGGATTCCACCGGCTTCCTTTATTGTCATTACAGCATCCTCCGGTGATATTCCGACCTCGGAAACATAACATGGAGCATTTTTACCTATATACTTATCAAATGCCTCGGTGCGAGTATGCACAAAGCCCTGCTCGTAGAGCATTTTTGCTATATGACTGCGTCCTCTTGACTCGCCGTCAAGCTCGTCATAAACCTTAATCTTTACCCCATGAGCACGAAGCTTACGGATTATTTCGGCATTTCTCAATGCTCTCAAACGCTGTATTTCGGCAATTTTTTCTTTAAAAACCGCATTATCCATATCTACATTGTAGCCTAAAATGTGGACCTCATCGGGCATCCTTGCAGATATTTCAAGTCCTGTGATGCATATCATGCCAAGTTCCTTCGCTCTTGCCTGTGCTTCACTAACTCCTGTAACGGTATCATGATCGGTCAAAGAAATAATTTCCATTCCGAGTGAATGGGCTTTTTCCACCAATTCGGTAGGACTTAAAACGCCGTCCGAGCATTTAGAATGTAAGTGTAGATCGATAGTATTCATGCAGTACCTCTTTATTCGTCATCGCTATCCGTGTCCTGAGGGATAGCAGGTCGATCTTCATTGGGAAGATCTATAGAATTTAACTTTTTTCCTATTGTAGTGGTTTTCTTAATAGCCTTTTGCAACGTTTCAGAAAGACTTGATGCCTGCTTTTCGCTTTTTTCGAGTAATTCGGCAAATCTAATAAATTCAGTCTTAAATCCAGCCAATAGCTGTTGTATTTTCATACTGTTCTTTTGGATCGCAAGAGTTCTAAATCCTACCTGTAAGCTATTCAAAAGAGCTGCAAATGTGGACGGACCTGCAACTATAATCCTGTATTTTTGGCGAATTAATTCGGTTAATTCGGGATTTTTAGTCACTTCGGCATACAATCCCTCAATAGGCAGGTACATTATAGCAAAGTCAAGAGTCTTAGGCGGATATATGTATTCATTGATATCCTTTGCTTCGTTCTTAATACGAGTTTCTAAGTCCTTTTTCGCCTTATTCATTTCTTCGACATTACCGTCTAATGAAAACTGTACCAGCCTTTCATAGTCGGCAAGGGGAAATTTACTGTCAATAGGCAAGAACACGGTATCATCGTTACCGGGAAGCTTGATACAAAACTCAACTATCTTATTAGGCTTGATCGTGACATTTCTTTCGTATTGCTCGGGAGCTAATAGGTCCTCCATAAGACTTTGAAGGGATATTTCACCCCAAGTACCACGTGTTTTAACGCCATTCAATACCTTATTAAGATCGGTCACGCCCTTAGAAAGGTTTTGCATTTCGTTAAAGCCATCTCTGACCTTTTCCAGTTTGTCGGTAATCATTGCAAATGACGATTGAAGCCTTTCTTCTAAGTCCTTATGCAATTTTTCATCCACTACTTCACGCATTTGATTAAGCTGATTATTATTATCTGTTCTTATCTCCGACAATGAATCCTTAATCTGCTGAGCAATCTTTTCCAATCTTGCTTCCACGGACTGCATGGAACTCTTTTCCGATTCCATTATTTTTTGGATATGGGTTTCAGTCAGCTTAATCATGTTGTTAACGCTATTATTCATTTCGACGCTGAGCTTATTGAAGTTGTCGCCCGACTGTATATCACGGCCCCTCATTTGCTCACTAATCACACCTGATAGCGCCGTCATAGTGTTTGTTTGATCTGCACCGATATTTCGCAATTCCTTTTTAAGGCTTTCTTCCAAATCCTTATGGTCACTAACAACAGTTGCGCTTGAATTTTTTAGCCCCTTAGCAGACAGTATCAAAGCAACTATGCTTGTGATAGTTGTTAATATACTAAATATCAATAT
>CAZUET010000005.1:0-33902 GCA_964619685.1 uncultured Christensenellaceae bacterium | reverse complement strand
GCTATAATCGTTACTCTATCTATGACCTTCAGTGCATGTAAATTCAAGGTCGATCGACCCGATGATGACTCTGGAAACTCGAATGGCGGTATAATTGATAATCCGTCGGGTGATAATCCCATAGATTCATTAACCAAAATTGACTTTACCGAAAATTTCTCAGGCAAAGTAAATCAATGGAGTGAAACATTGGGTTATGTAGAAAGAAATATTCCTAACGAAACGGCAAATGAAGGATTATGTTCAAGATACCCTACTTACGGTACAGCTATTCCTAATATTACCGACGAAGAAAAGGATGCACTACTAAGCGAAACTTCGCAACTTTTTGCATCTGACAGCACCTATGATTCGATGGATAGCTTAGGTAATTATTACCTTAACGGCGTCGATACCGGTAAAAAACTATACAAGCATACATCAAGCGTCGGTATGTATTATGGTAATGTTGCAGATGATGAAAAAGCAGTTATTGAAAGAATTACTATAACTGCTAACGAAGAGCGTAATTATGTAACCGGAATATATGCTCCTCCGGGAGAAATCGTAAAAATTGAAATTTCCGATGAGGATCTACAAAGGATCGGCGGTAAATTAACTGTTGTGGTAGGTCAAGTAAGTCACAGAAACAACATCAATAATATTTGGAAAGCAAGAAACGACTTTTCTCGCATGCCTATAGTTGCAAACATATTGACAGTCAACTCTACAGTTGCATATGTTGGCAACCCCTTAGGCGGTCCCGTCTATATATACCCTTCTGTTTTTGGTGAAACTTTCACGGTAACTATATCGGGTGGCGTAAAATACGCTCACTATATTCACGGACAAACTACCGAAGCAGATGTCGAGGAAATGAAAACCTACTCTGCTCCTTACTATGACTACGAGGTATGGGACTTAGGCGTTAGACACTCCGGACCTAAACTATACGGCAGTTACGATTATGAAAATCTCGTAAAATGTGGCGATCTATGGGAAAAAATCGTTAGAACAAGCAGACAAGTTCCTTGCTCGGCTAATGCAACTATTGGCGTTGGATATGTATATGATTGCTTTGTTGCTGCAGGTGCCGCTTGTGCATTTCAAGGCGGACACTCTTGGGTAAATGCACCATGCAGTTGGATGGGAAGCGCCTTGAATTACGATTCAATGGTAACAAACGGCTTTTGGGGCACGATACACGAATACAACCACCTTTACCAAAGTTACGGAATGGAAGGTAGTAAGACAAATGAAGTAACTAATAATGCTACTTCCTTATTAACCTATGCACTCTACACCAAAATTTCCGAAAAACGCTCCTTAAATGATAGCACTCTTACCGATTGGAATAGATATACAGATCCTTCAAGAAGCCTTAGAGAAACTATTTCTAATGCTGTAAGCGGTAATCCGCAAAACTCATTGAACACTTATGCTGACCTAATACATACTTTCGGCACAGATATATTCACAGAAGCTACTCGCACACAGAAAAACGGATTCACTGTAGACGCTTGGTATGAAGCATTATCTTTGGTAACCGACTATAATTTTACATATTATTTTGAAGATATCCTAAATCAAACAGTTTCGGATGAAATGAAAGCACTCTATGATACCGACAATAGAATATTATTTGTTCCTGTCGCAACGGTATTCCAAACAGGAAGAAGCTTTTATATTGACGGAAAGGAAACATTTTCCGAAACGGTTAGTCCATACTTGATTGAGCGTGGAGAGTCTATTATTATGGACTTCAACGAAAGACTAATCATTCCAACCGATTATTCCTTCAAAATTAAGAATATAACCATGCCTGATAACGGTATATTAGAAAAATTAGACGAGAATATATATAAATATACACCAAATGAAAATGAATATTCGGGTAACATTCAACTAACTATCGAGTTGATCGGCGACAAAAAAACTAAAGATATAACATTCAATATTCAATTTAGGCAATACTATAAAAATCAAGTCGAAATCACTAAATATACATATGGTGGCGATACTAAGTATGCAACTGTGGAAAATGCTCTCAATAATAATTTCGAGGGATATACCGACAAAAATACTTACAAAAGCACATCCACCTTTGTCAATGGTTTAGCTAATGGACAAATAGGTATTGTAGAAGGCAAAATCTACATTGAAAAAACCGCAAATTATGCAATATGTCTTAGAAGCGGAAGAGGTAATAATACACTCTACATTGCTATAAATAATGAAAATTATTATCAAGCATTATCCCTCAATACCGACCATGGAGGCTTTGGACTTGAGGGAGAGCATGTCATTAATCTTAAGCTCAACGAGGGCGATTATCTCTATTTTAAAGAAATCACTTTATCAAGACACTATGCGGATGCGTTTAGCGAACTTGGAATTGCTAATCTCGATGAAAATAACCCTACTATGAAAACTGTACCGACTGCATTACTTTGCACCACAGACATGGTTATTAAAAAGGAAAGCCTTGTAACCAAAGAAAAATATCCCCGTGAATACAATTCAACTAAATTGATAAATAGTTCCAATAGCAAGGATCATACTTTAGTAGATGCTAATATGCCATCTTGGAGCGAAAATGAAGGTATCGAGAATATATTCGACGGCGATCCAAATACTTACTACCACAACAATAAAAACAACTTTTTAAGTGAAGAAAATCCGTTCATATTAATAGCGGATATGGGAAAAACAAATCATTTCAACTCAATTACCATAACAACAAGAACATCGGGTCAATATAATTTGCCTGTATCCTTTGAAGTACTTGGAAGCTTAGACAACCAAAACTGGTTTAGCATAGGAAAATTCACAGACCTGCCGTCATCAGGAAATGAGGTAACGGCTAATTTTGACGATAAGGAATTTAGATACTATAAGCTCATTGTAACTAAAACAAGGGCACAATCCTCTACTAATCAATATGTAACGATTGCATCGATCGAATTTACATATGCTTTATCGGGAAAGGAAGTATCACCATTTAGCGCCGATTATCATGTATCAAATAATGAATCATTTAGTGAACGAAATACAATAAGTGAATACGGTAAGCTAATAGTTGGAAACGGTATAATAAGATACTCGTTTAACGGAAGCGGAATTGGAATACAGCTTAGACAAGGTGAATCGGTAAAAGTTAAGGTTACCATTGATTCTACAGTTAAAGAGTATAGCATAACTGCAAACGACGTCCCCTGTATACCTATTTATATTGTAGGATTAAACAGACAGTGGCACAATATATCAATAGAAGTAATTGAAGGCAATATTTATTTAGATTCTATACTCATCATAGAATAGAATTAATGGGACAGCTATGCCGTCCTACATAAGATTGCGGATTAGATAAATACGGGTCGCCCAATGGGCGACCCCTAGAAAATTTGTGGTTATAGAACAATAGGTTAGTGCTACGCTAAGTATTTTTTTAACAAAGATAATGCATCCGCAAGATACCTAATTGTTGCACAATTTGATTCGCACTATATGCGAATTTCGACTACGCTCGGTATGACGGCGGACTATAGATGCTATGAACGTTTTTTGGGGGTTGTTTTTATTAGTAGCACTATCACTAATGCGACGATTATTACAAGCACAACAGATAAAGCAATCAACCATATAGAAAGTTTGTTTAATTCACCAGCCATTACATCAATCCTTTGATTTACGGAAATTAAATCTTTATTTAAACTATCAACATCCTTTTCAGTCGTTTCAAGTCTATCTGCAAGAACCTTCAGTGCATCTTTTTTTATTGATATTCTTTATTATTTTAGAACCTCAAGCATTTTTAGTCTTTCGAGTATCTTGTCAAGCTTTTCTTTGTTTGCGGCAAGCTTACTCTTTTCGTTATCAACGAGGCTTTGAGGTGCTCTTGAAATAAATCCTTGGTTGTTAAGCATCTTCTCACCCCTTTCAATCTCTTTAAGCATTTTATCCTTTTCGACCGTCAAGCGTGCAATCTCTTTTTCCGCATCAACAAGGTCACCTAAAGGAATGTAGATACTTCCTATTGCGGTAACTGCCGATTGTACATTTTCGGGAATTTGCTCATTAGTGATGAAATCAATGGTCGAAACGCCGGCAAGCTTCTTGATATAATCTCCGCACTTAGTTACAAACTTTTCATCCTCAGTTACAAGCATCAATTCGATTTTCTTGGAAGGAATTAGTTTAACATCGGCTCTAATATTACGAATCGTACGAATCAACTCCATAATATTAGCAAAAGACTTTGCTTCCTTATTGTATGCGAACTTTTGAACAGGTTTCGGCCATGCTTCGAGCATGATAGTTTCGCCCCTATTTGGAAGAGATTGATAAATCTTTTCTGTTACAAACGGAATGATAGGATGTAAAAGCTTAAGTATCTTATCGAGAACATATACAAGTACGGTCAATGTATCACTCTTTGCCTTCGCATTATCGCTGTACAAAACAGGTTTTACTAACTCGATATACCAATCACAGAATTCACTCCATACGAAATCATACAAACGGTTAGACGCATTACCAATCTCATACTTTTCTAAATTCTTAGTAACATCACGGATAACACCGTTAAGTCTATTAAGAATCCATTTATCTGCCATGGTCTTCTTAACTGTCATGATATCGCCAAGCTCTACATTTTCGGCATTCATCAAAACAAATCTCGACGCATTCCATACCTTATTGATAAAGTTACGACAGGATTCAACCTTAGTGTTAGAAAATCTCGTATCGTTACCGGGAGAAATACCATATGCAAGTGCAAATCTTAAGGAGTCGGCACCGTAATTATCGATTATCTCAAGTGGATCGATACCGTTTCCTAACGATTTACTCATTTTACGACCCTTCTCATCACGAACTAAACCGTGAATAAGAACATCTTTAAAGGGAACCTCGCCCATATGCTCGATTCCTGAGAATATCATTCTTGCTACCCAGAAGAATATAATATCGTATGCTGTAATAAGTACATTAGTCGGATAGAAATATTCAAGATCTTCTGTCTTATCGGGCCAACCTAATGTGGAGAACGGCCATAACGCAGAAGAGAACCAAGTATCAAGAACATCTTCATCTTGATTAAGGTGAACACTGCCACACTTCGGGCATTTCTCGGGGGTAGTTTCGGATACTATCGTTTCACCGCATTCGCAGTACCAAGCAGGAATTCTATGTCCCCACCAAAGCTGTCTGGATACGCACCAATCCTTGATGTTATTCATCCAATTATAGTATACACCCGAGAAGCGGTCGGGAATAAATCTTGTTTCTTTATTTTTAACTGCCTCGATAGCAGGCTTAGCAAGAGGTTGCATCTTAACAAACCATTGCTGATTTTTACCTAAAATCGTTTCAATAGTGGTATGACAACGGTAGCATGCTCCGACATTATGGGTATAAGCTTCCTTTTTAACGAGGAAACCACCCTCTTCAAGCCTTTTTTCAATAAGCTTACGAGCATCAAAACGGTCAAGTCCGGAAAACTCACCATAGCCATCTACAACTGTAGCATCATCATTAAACACACGAATTTGAGGTAAGTCATGTCTTAATCCTACTTCATAGTCATTAGGGTCATGTGCAGGTGTAATCTTAACTGCACCTGTACCAAAATCGGTTTCAACATATGCATCTTGAACCAATGGAATCTCTCTATTGACAAGTGGTAAAATAAGAGTCTTACCGAAAAACTCTTTATATCTATCATCATTAGGATTGACTGCAACTGCGGTATCACCTAATAGTGTTTCGGGGCGTGTGGTTGCTACAATGACCTCACCCGATCCGTCCTTGAACGGATAACGAATGTGCCATAGGTAAGAGGCTTGCTCCTCATATTCAACCTCGGCATCGCTGATAGCTGTACCGCAACACGGACACCAGTTAACTATCCTATTACCTCTATACATCAAGCCTTTATTATACAAGTGTACAAAAACTCTCTTGACTGCTTTATTACATCTATCGTCCATGGTGAACGCTAATCTGTCCCAGTCACAAGAATCGCCTAAGCACTTCAATTGCTCGATAATTCTATTACCATACTTTTCCTTCCAAGCCCACGCTCTCTTAAGGAAGCCTTCACGACCTACCGATTCTTTGGTAAGTCCTTCTTTCTTCATCGCTTCTACAATCTTAACCTCGGTAGCAATACTTGCATGGTCTACGCCGGGAAGCCATAATGTAGAATACCCTTGCATTCTCTTAAAACGAACGATGGTGTCTTGTATGGTTTCATTGAGAGCATGTCCCATATGTAATTGACCGGTAATATTGGGTGGCGGAATTACAACGGTAAACGGCTTCTTATTTTTATCCGGTACCGCATGAAAATACTTATTATTCTGCCAAAAATCGTAGATCTCTTTTTCAAAAGAGGTCGGTTGATAGGTTTTTTCCATTTCCATAACATATCTCCAATAAGTTATCTTTATTAAAATATTATACATAAATATAGCCGTCAAATCAATTAAAAAGATAAAAAAATAACGCTAAAAATACGAAAAAGTCTTCAATTACTTAAAATAACTGAAAATTATAACCCCAATAAAGGTAACTGTAATCAAGTATCAAGAATAAACTGTATTAATTTCATAACACAGGAGATCATAAACAAAATGAAAAAATCGGTAGCAATAATGCTATTAATCATATTCACGGCGTGTTGCTTTGTCACGTTTGTTGGCTGTAAGCCTAAGGGTGATAATGTTATACGCCTTAACGAGGTTACACATTCGGTATTCTATGCACCTCTCTATGTTGCTATTAACGAAGGCTATTTCGATGATGAAGGAATTCAAATAGAATTAACTAACGGCGGAGGTGCCGATAAAACAATGACAGCTGTAATTTCTAATCAAGCAGATATAGGCTTCTGCGGTCCCGAAGCTGCTATATATGTATATAACGAGGGGCGTAAGGATTATCCAAAGGTATTCGCTCAGTTAACCACAATGGATGGTTCATTCCTAATAGGTAGAACAAATGAAGATTTCAATTGGGCTACATCTCTAAAGGGTAAAGAGATCATAGGCGGTCGTAAGGGAGGTGTGCCGGCGATGTCGCTCGAATATGCACTCAAGCAAAAAGGCTATACCATTGGAGAAGATGTATTTATCAACTATGATGTTCAATTTGACCTAATTACCGCAGCGTTTGAAAGCGGTGTAGGCGATTATTGTACAATGTTTGAGCCGTCAGCTTCTCTGTACGAGCAAAACGGTAAGGGCTATATGCTCGCATCAATCGGAGTTTCTTCGGGTAAAATCCCATACACCTGTTTTACGGCAACTCAAAAATACTTAAACGATAATGCTGATAATGTGAAAGCGTTCGTAAACGGATTGAAAAAGGGCGTCGATTTTGTAAATATGCATTCCGCATCCGAAATTGCTTTCGCCGTTCAACCGTCCTTTACTGGTACCGACCTTTCCCTACTCACTAAGGCTGTAGATAGCTATAAAAGAATCGGTGCATATGCAAATAAACTGTCACTTGATAAGGAAGACTTTGATAGATTGCAAGATATAATCATCTCGGCTGGCGTATATTCCGAAAAAGCAGATTTTGACAGTATAGTCGACAATTCGTTCGTGAGGTAAGGAAAATGGAAGAAATACTGAGGTTTGAGGGCGTAAGACTGACTTATCACAGTAAAAACGGTGAGAACCTTGCGGTTGACGACCTTGATCTCAAGGTATTCAAGGGTGAATTTTTGGGACTTGTAGGTCCATCGGGATCGGGTAAGACCACCATTTTATCAATGTTCGCAGGCATTCTAAAACCGAGCGCTGGTAACATAATTGCAGATTTTGAATTGCGTAATAAAGTCGGTTATATGCTCCAAAGAGATCAATTATTCAACTGGCGAACGGTACTCAAAAATGTGCTACTCGGTCTGGAGTTAAGGGGAAAGGTTACAGCATCTGACAAAGCATATGCTATAGAATTACTCCAAAAATACGGTCTGGGGGACTCAATCAACAAATACCCTTCTCAACTCTCGGGCGGTATGAAACAGCGTGCCGCACTTATTCGTACCCTCGTACTAAAACCCGAAATAGTCCTATTAGACGAGCCCTTCTCCGCTCTCGATTTTCAAACAAGACTCGCTGTCGGTGAGGATGTAAGAAAAATAATCAAAAACGAGGGCTTAACTGCCATTCTTGTTACTCATGACATTTCGGAGGCTATATCCATTGCAGATAGAGTAGCCGTACTCTCAAAAAAGCCTGCTCGTGTAAAAAACATATTCAATACCACCCTTAACGGCGGTAGTATCATACAAAAAAGAGAATGCTCGGGCTTTTCCGAGCTATTCACACAAATTTGGAAGGAGTTAGATGTACATGAAGATGAAAACTTGTTCGATAGAACACCAAAAATATCTGAGGAAGCAATATAATATCTCTATAATAATATTAAGCATTCAGCTTGGTTTGCTGATATTGGCAATCGCTGTTTGGGAATTATTGTCTCGATATGAAATTATAGATTCATTCATCACATCAAGCCCGTCACGAATATACAATACCTTTGTTACGCTCGTAAAGGGAAATGATATATGGCACCATATTTCCGCAACCTTGATAGAAACTATCATCGGCTTCGTGCTATCTACCGTTATTGGCACCGTAATCGCCATTCTACTGTGGTTTTCGGAAACTTGTCAAAGAATATTCGAACCATATCTTGTAGTCCTTAATTCTCTACCTAAGATTGCGCTCGGTCCTATAATCATCATTTGGGTGGGTGCAGGTCGTGGAGCCATCATTACAATGACTCTCTTAATCACCCTTATTATCACAATTATCAATACCCTTTCAGGCTTTATTTCGGTGGAAAAGGATAAATTGCTACTAATGCAAACATTGGGTGCAAATAAATTACAAACACTCGTCAAACTCATAATTCCGTCAAACATTCCTAATATCATAAGTATACTTAAGGTGAATGTCGGTCTGACTTGGGTTGGAACAATCATGGGAGAATATCTCGTTTCAAAGGAAGGCTTGGGATATTTGATCGTTTACGGCGGTCAAGTATTTAACCTAAGCTTAGTAATGTGTAGCACGGTAATATTGTGTGTGCTGGCAGGCTTGATGTATGCAAGCGTTGCTTTGATAGAAAAGATCGTTAAAAAATTCTACAATTTCGATATTTAACAAAAGAAAAACCGATAGAATACATGAATACTAACTCGTGTAATTCTATCGGTCATATCAATCAAAGTATTCTTTTTCCGCCCTTGATTATAAATTTCAACTCAAGGTCATCATTTACACCTATTATGTCGGCATCGTGTCCGACGGATAAATCTCCCTTATGAGTAAAGCCCATTAGTTCGCAAGGCGTCTTGGTTGCCATATGGAATGCGTCATCTTGGGAAATTCCATATGCAACTGCCTGTTTGACACACTCGAACAGTGTTTTTGTACTTCCCGCAAGTGCTCCGTCCGCAGTTACTCTCGCTACTGAATCCTTAACTGTGATACTCTGTCCGCCGAACATATATTCACCATCACTAAGTCCCGTTGCTCTCATGGAATCGCTGATAAGCACCATTCTATCTCGACCAAATGTTCGATAAAGCATCTTTATCATACTTCCGTGTACATGGAGTCCGTCACAAATTACCTGTACATACATATTAGCATCGATTGCCGCCCCTATTGGTCCCGGCGCTCTGTGAAGCATGGGAGGCATGGCGTTAAAAGTATGAGTCAAGCAACATGCACCTGCCTTTGCGGTTTGGATGGATATATCGTAATTAGCGTCTGTATGTCCTATACTTACCTTAGCAGGACAAGCCTCGATAAATGGAATACTGCCATCTAATTCGGGAGCAAGTGTAATCATTTGAACACCTTTATCTCCATATAGACCTTTAAAATCGGTAATATCGGGATCTTTGATATAGTTCTCATTTTGAGCACCCTTTTTACTTCTATTTATATACGGTCCTTCTAAATGAAAACCCATTATCTCAGCACCCTCAGAAGGTCTGGAAACGGTGACCGCCTTCCGAATTGCATCGACACTCTCGGTCATTGTGGTGGGTAAATATGATAATGTACCCATTTTACAGAGATAGTCCGACATTTCGGATAGTGCTTCACTCGTACCATCCATAGTATCTGCACCTACGCAACCGTGAAGATGAATATCTACTAAACCGGGGTAAAGCTGAAGCCCGCCAAGATCTATATATTCGATTTGCTCATTAGGATATTCTTGAGCATTTACGATCACTCCGTCCAAAACGGCTATTTCACTCAATCCGTCGCCATATTTACAATTTTTATAAACAGTAATCATAATTAAAGCATTGCCGCACCAAGTGCACCTGCATCGTTAAATAGCGACGATATTATTACATTAATTCCGTCAAGCTGTTTTGAAAGTAACGATATTATCTGCTCGCCTTTAGTTTGAGTAATTCCACCTGCTAATACTATCGCATCGGGTGTAAATATATTTTGAACATTCTTAATTCCTATAGCTAAATAGCGAATAAACTCATCAATAATCGCAACTGCATTTTCGTCACCTAATGCGTATGCATCAAATACGCATTCGCCGTCTAAACGCTTTTCTCTTGCCAATTTTGCCAAAATACTATTAGGAGCTTTTTCTATCATTTCATGAGCTTTTTCGATTAATGCCCTTACAGAAGCGTATTTTTCTAAGCATCCTATCTTACCGCAATTACAAGGTATACCGCCATTCGATTGAACTACCATATGTCCGAATTCGCCCGAAATTCCACTCCTACTTCCCATTGCTCCGTTGAGAATAACGCCGCCGCCTATGCCTGTACCTAATGTGAGCATTACCATATTTTTGTATTTCTTACAGTTACCGAAAAGGTATTCGCCGTATGCAGCACAGCTTGCATCATTATCTACAGTTACCGGTAAATGTATTTGTGACGATAATAATTGACCGAGATGAGTATTTTCAAAGGGAAGATTTACAGCTGTTACCTTACCGTTTGAGATAATACCGGGAGTGCCTACACCTACTGTACTAACTGCATATTCCTTGACGATCTCGGAAATCTTATTGGCTATACCTTCAATTAATGCACTTTCCGATGAACAGTCAGTCGGAACGGAACACTTAAAAACAGCTTTATCACCGTCTACAACAGCGAATTTGGTATTTGTACCGCCTATATCTACACCAAGTCTAACACTCGAATATGCTGCCTTATCACATATCAATACAACATTGGGATGCAGATTAAGCAAGGTTGCCGGACATGATGTGTCAATTCCACCCTCTAACACCTTAGCTACCGCTTTTGCCTTCGATGCACCGGACGCAAGCAGTATTATCTGTTTTGCCTTAAATATCGAGCCAATACCCATAGTAATTGCCTTTCTGGGTACATCATCCTCGCTTTCAAAAAAGCGAGAGTTTACCTCTATAGTGCTGGGTGTAAGGTCTGTAAGATGGGTAAATGCACAAAGTGAAGAATCGGGCTCGTTAAATCCAATGTGTCCGTTAACACCTATTCCAAGAAGCTGGATATCTGTGCCACCAAAAGAATCGATACGCTCCTCATATGCTTTACATTCTGCATCGGGATCGGTTGCAGAGCCGTCGGGTACAAATGTTCTATTAATATCAATATTTACCTTAGAAAAAAGCTGTTCGTTCATAAAATAACGGTAGCTTTGTGAATTGGTTGGCTTAATGGGATAGTATTCATCTAAATTTATAGTGGTAACATCGGAAAAATCTATTGCACCTACTCTATTCCTTTCAGCAAGTATTTTATATGTGCCAATGGGAGTAGATCCGGTTGCAAGCCCCAACACACTGTTATGTTTATTGGTCATCTGTTGCTCAATAATATCTGCCGTTTGAACAGACATTTCTTCGTAATCTTCGCAAATAATTACTCTCATATTGTTATCACAGGTTTTAATCGTCATAGTGACCTCCGTAGATTTTTTACCATTTCCATTTCCATTTTCCAATAGAAATTATAATACAACTTTTATATATTGTCAAATTATTATATGCTTCGCTTGACCGTTCTATGTATTGGCAAGTCATTAAAAAATCGCCGATAATATAACAATTACCAGCGATATAAAACATTCTTATTATTTCAAAAAACCTTTGAGTATCAATTCTTCCGCTTCCTCTGAAGTCAAGCCGAGTGTTTCAAGCTTCAATAATTGATCTCCTGCTATCTTACCTATAGCCGCCTCGTGTACGAGCATAGAATCGGTTGATCGTGCATCGATTGCAGGTACCGACTTAATTTTGGCGTTATCCATAATAATCGAATCGCACTGAACATGACCAAAGCATTCATTTAAACCCGTCATGCATGGATAAAACACTTGATGAGAGTTATCCTTTGCAATAGATCTCGATACTATTCTTGCCTTTGAGTTTTTACCCTCAAGATACACATTCATTCTTGACTCGGCTTTTTGATCACCGTGGGTGAATAGCTTTTCGGTGATAGTTACTTCCGACTTGGCTTTACAATGTATCTCGGTATCTCTTACCGTAGAATCTATTCCTTTTATTTGATCGGTCTGCATCTCAAGTTTAGCACCCTCTTCAAGATATACAAGTGTCTTAGGATTCATAATTCTTCCGCCTATACCTGAGCCTTGACCGTAGTGCTTCTCAACATACTTGACCTTTGAGCCTTTACCTATATAAAAGGTGTGCAATCCGTCATGACGGCTATCAAGATTACCGCAATTATCAATACCGCAACCGGCTACTATCAATATATCACAGCCCTCACCTATATGAAATTCGTTGACTACATGCTCCTGTAATCCACTTTGAGATATAATTACAGGTATATGCACGCTTTCTCTAACCGTATTGGGCTTAACTGTGATCACAAGACCGCCTTGCTCACTCGACGATATTTCTATGTTTTCAGTGCTATTACGACCTGCACTTGCTCCGTTACTGCGAATATTATAGGCGCCTAACGGTATTTCGTGTAAATCTGCCACCTGTTGTAATAATTCCGCATCTATCTTATTCACTTACAGCACCTCCGTTATTTGCACGAATGGCAGAGCATGTATATACGGTATTACCTACTATTTTGGGTAAGATATTATCGGGTGTATCTATATCGGTTATAACTCCGTCTTTTATCAAAACTACCTTATCTGCTAACGAAATAATTCGCTCTTGGTGGGATATAATCATAACGGTTGCATTGCGTTTATCCTTTATTGCTCGGAAGGTTTCTGTCAGCTTGGAAAAACTCCATATATCAATACCCGCTTCAGGCTCATCGAATATCATAAGCTTGCCTTGTTTTGCAAGCACAGTAGCTATCTCTATTCTTTTGATCTCACCGCCAGACAAACCTTGACCGACTTCACGAGAAAGGTAATCCTTCGCACATAATCCAACCATATTGAGAAGGGTGCATGTTTCGTCATGCTTTAGTTTTCGCCCTGCTGCCGTATTCAAGAGATCAGACACGGTAAGTCCTTTAAATCTCGCCGGTTGCTGAAAACCAAAGCTAATGCCTCTCTTAGCTCGTTCCGTTATTGTCAAAGCTTCAATATTTTCACCATTCCATACGATACTTCCCTCGGTAGTAGAATACAATCCCATTATCGACTTGGCAAGTGTGGTCTTACCGCCACCGTTAGGACCGGTAATTACTATAAATTCATTATCGTTAATAGAAAGGTTGACACCGTTAAGGATGTCAATAGTATTGCCTTCGTTATCAACGCTTACATGAAGATCGTTAATCTCTAACATTTTTATGCCTTCTTTTCTTATTTTCTTTATTTATAATTATACAAGCTATTCAAAATTCCGTCAATAGATATCGAATAAATTGCTTAAATGGCGTTAATGTTTCTCTCTTTCGTTATGATAGATGGTGTGGTAGGTAAACCGTCCGCAAGATACCAAACAACGGTGCCGTTTGATTCTCGCTACACTCGAATTTCGACTACGCTCTGTATTCTTTTTGTAATTATATAGCAATTATTTTAGGGAATGTTTTAAAAATTCTATACAAATAATTAGGCGTTGTGATAAAATATAAGAATGGAACACAAAAAAATGCTTTTAAAAATGCTAAATGAAATCAGCAACGAATTGGGATATACTCTCGATACCTATGGCGACGGTTGGCTTGCCGTAATTTCTTCTACCGATAAAAAAATGTTTATCTACGGTTATCGCTTTCCAAATAACGATTCTTGTATGAGTGAATTATGCACGGATAAAAGTACAATGAGCGACTATCTAAGAAATGCGAATATCCCTTGCATACCACATTTTTATATCGATTCGATTGACGAGGATCTATTATGGTGTTATCTCTATAAATATCACGAAGTTGTCATAAAGCCTAATAACGGTACAGGTGGTAAAGATGTTATTAGAGTGAAAGATTCACTTAAAGCGCTGGTGAGTATTCTCAAGGAATCACTAAAAAAACACGGTATGGTCGCACTTTCGCCCTACGTCGACATTCAATCCGAATACCGAACTGTAGTTTTTAAAGGAAAACCTCTATTTACTTTTGAAAAGATTAGACCTTCTATAATTGCAGACGGTGTTACATCATATAACGAATATTTGGAAAGTTATGGATTTCCTATAAGTAATGACATACCTAACCGCATACCCGAAAAAGGAGACGAGCTTCTTCTTAACTGGAAGCATAATCTACAAGGCGGAGCAAAACCTCAATTGATTACAAAAGTAGATAATGGTATCACCGAGTTGATTCAAAAGGTTTATGATGCTTTTAATATCAGTTTCGCTTCTATCGATATCGTAAAAGTTGACGGTAAATATTATATTCTTGAAATCAATAGCGGTGTCATGACCGAATGCTTTGCAAACTGTTCTTCTCAAAACTATGAATTGGCTAAAAATGCATATAAAATGGCGATAATGGATTATTTTAATAGCTAATTTGTAATAAAAAACGCATTTTTTTTGAATTTCCCTATTGAAATTCATCTTTTTTTATGGTATAAATATAATAAGAATATTTTGTATCGGAGGTAGATATGAATTTCGTTAAAACTGAAGGATCGTTTGAATCATCGTCAAAGCTCGCTAATATCGTATATGCAAAATATGTGCCGATTGACGGCGAGGTCAAGGCTGTTTTGCAGATCGCTCACGGTATGGCTGAACATAAGGAAAGATATGAGAATTTTGCCAATTTCCTTTGTTCAATAGGTGTTGCCGTATATATCAACGACCATCTCGGTCATGGCGGTAGTGTAACCAATAATGATGAAAAGGGTTATTTCGGCGAAAACGGCTACAAGACATTAATGGATGACTGTTCTATTCTTACAGATATTGCTAAGGACGATTATCCTGCTATCCCCTACTTTATTTTCGGTCATAGCATGGGTTCGTTTATCGTAAGAAACTATCTTATAAAATACGGAGATAATGTCGATGCAGCTATTATTTGCGGTACAGGTGGTCCAAATCCTGCCGCAGGTATGGGCATTTCTATGGCTAAGATAATCGGTAAACTCAAGGGAAGCGATCATTATAGATCAAAATTTATCAATAATCTTGCATTCGGATCATATAATAAAAGATTCGAGGGACGTACAGAGTTTGATTGGCTATCTAAAGATAATGATATTGTCGATACATATATTGCAGATGAGGATTGCGGTTTCCTATTTACCGTAAACGGATTTATCGGGCTTTTCTCTGCTCTTAAAGATGCTAATAGTAAGGAAACAATTGATAGTACACCTAATATCCCCATTATTTTCATTGCAGGTCAAGATGACCCAGTGGGTAATTATGGAAAAGGCGTATTGAGCGTTTATGATAATATGATTAAGTCGGGACACGATAAGGTCGATATGATTCTCTACCCTAAGGCACGCCATGAAATTTTAAACGAAAGCGATATTGTAAATGATATCTACAGAGATATCGAAAACTTTATCAATGCAAACCTATAATTCTTATAAATAATAAAAGAACACTTCGATATCCGCTTGCTATAAGCGGATATTTATTAACAGGGCAAAATGAACGGAATTAAACTGCTAAACGAATATACTAACGGAAATTATAAAGTGCAGATCTATGAAGACGGAACTAAAATAAAGACCACCGATGATGACGAATTTATCGCCGATTTTCCCGATTCTATGGATATGAAAATCACAAATTATTGTGATATGAACTGTCCTATGTGTCATGAAAAATCAACGGTAGACGGTCAACATGCTCAATTAAACCAAAAGTTTTTCGATACGCTAAGAGCCGGTACGGAATTAGCAATCGGTGGCGGTAATCCTCTATCGCACCCCGAACTAATCCCATTTTTAGAAAGAATGCAGAAGCAAGGTATTATTTGTAATATTACCGTAAATGAAGTACATCTACTAAATAATAAGTCCTTAATCGAAAACCTTTTGAATAGAAAGCTTATTCACGGATTAGGTGTTTCTATAAATAAGGCGGAAAGCGATACTCTCAAGTTTGCAGTTAACTATCCAAATGTAGTGCTACATTTTATTTTAGGTACGCCAACAATGGACAAGCTCCCCTTATTCTATGATAATGATTTAAAGATTCTTTTACTTGGATATAAAAGGTTTGGAAGAGGCGAAAGCTATTATACGCATGAAATCGATGAGCGTATCAATCAAACGGCTATAATGCTTGATGAAATATTTGAAGCATTCCAAGTTGTTAGTTTTGACAATCTTGCACTCAAACAGCTTGATATTAAAAACAAAATTCCCGAAGATATTTATAGCGAATGTTTTATGGGTGATGACGGAGAATCGACAATGTATATAGATTTGGTCGAAGAAAAATTCGGAATATCGTCAACGGCTACCGAAAGATATCCACTACATGATGATATAGATAGTATGTTTAAGTTTGTGAGGGATAATAGATAATATTTTTTTGTGGGGATGACGAAATTTGTAGTCGAAACCGTAGAGCAATGAATTAATATTAGAATCTTTTTCTTAAAAAAAGGGGGCGCCCAGTGTGTGCCCCCTACAAAAGTTATGATTAGCAATTATTATTGTGCTACACTAAGTATTCTTAAGCGGATTACCGTCCGCACGATACCAAACGGCTGTGCCGTTTAATCCTCGTTACACTCGCATTTCGACTACGCTTAGTATGTCGGCGGACTAATATTCAATTTTCTCACTCAGTATAACAGCGGACTTAATGCTAAACAAGTTTTTCTTATTATTATGCATTTTTGATGGTTGAGCCAAAGGGCATGAAAGACAATTTTGCAAATTTCATACATTGCTTACCAAAGGGAATTCCTAAAATGGTGATAAACCAGATAATTCCAGCAAAGAAGAATCCAATTGCTAATTCCAAACCACCTAAGATAATCCAAATTACATTTGCTACGGGTTTCGCATCAAAATGAGTTTCTACTGTCTTACCAAAAGGCCACATAATCAATTTTCCAAGCTTAAAGCATTGCTTACCAAGAGGTATACCGATAATAGTAATACACCAAAAAACACCAAGAATAATATAAGCTAAGCCTGTCCATAGTCCGGTAAGTAAGAACCACAAAATATTACCAACAGTTTTCATATAAAATCTCCTCTTTATAAATTATATTATTTGAACTTTTATTCAAAAACAATATAATTAAATATTACAATATCTACCAATACTATGTCAATATATTTCCAATAGTTTTTAATATTGTTTTAATGTTTTAACAATAACCGTTCTTACCTCTTATGGTTACTATTCCTGAAGATAATGTAATAGTACTTCCATCAAGCTCAACTATAAGTCGATACTGTCCGTCAATATCCTTTGCAATACCATTTTTTTGTTCTCCATCAAGCTCAAAAATTATTTCCTTACCTATATTGATGCACTTACGTCGATATACTTGAAAAACATTCTCTAACCTATCACTAAAAAGCAAATTCAACTGCTCAATAATGGTTGCTATTAATAGATCTATATCATATATCTCATTGTTTTCTATTGAAAGTGATGTAGCAATATTTTCAAGCTCACCCAAAAATTCGCTATGAGGTGTATTAACATTAATCCCTATGCCTACAACAATAAATGGGGCAACTGTATTGATTACGCTTGCTTCCGTAAGTATTCCCGATACCTTTTTACCGTTCAATAATAGGTCATTTACCCATTTAATATCGGTGTCTATACCTGTAACCTCGAGAATTGCATTATATACCGCAACTGCTACCATTGGAGTAACAATAGATGTATCTATGTCCTTATCTGGACGATATAAATAAGAAAGATATATTCCGCTACCTGACGGAGAATGAAACGACTTTCCCTTTCTGCCTTTACCTGCTGACTGACTGCGTGCAATCACTACTGTACCGCTATCAGCCCCCTTGGTAGCTAACACTCTAAGGTGATCATTGGTTGAAGTGACATTCTTTAGATATACAATCTTATTATCTGCTCCGTCACAAATCAATTTTTTGATAATTCTTGCTTTTTTACTCGAAATCATTATTCATTCCTTTGTTTAAAAAACGGCGAATTCAATAAGAATCCGCCGTTAACTAACAGTTTTTATTAACCGAAAATAGCAAGTAGGAATCCTGCTGCAACCGCACTACCGATTACACCTGCAACATTAGGTCCCATTGCATGCATCAATAGATAGTTATCGGGATTAGCCTTCTTACCCTCGATGTGAGATACTCTTGCTGCCATAGGAACAGCGGATACACCTGCACTACCGATAAGAGGATTGACCTTTCCTTTGGTAATCTTACAAAGAAGCTTACCGAACAATACACCGCCTGCTGTTGCTATGCTGAATGCAAATAAGCCAAGTACGATAATCTCAAGAGTCTTTATCTGTAAGAAGCTACTATAATGAGCAGTTGCACCTACAGAGATACCTAAGAATAAAGTTACGATATTCATCAACGCATTTTGAGCGGTATCCGATAAACGACCGGTAACACCTGTTTCTTTTAGCAAATTACCAAACATCAAGCAACCTAACAACGATGCAACTGACGGTAAAATAATAGCTGTAATAACGGTAACGATGATAGGGAATAAAATCTTTTCGATTTTAGAAACCTGTCTGGATTGCTCCATCTTGATGGTTCTCTCCTTTTCGGTGGTGAGAGCTTTCATGATAGGTGGTTGAATCATAGGTATCAAAGCCATATATGAATATGCGGCAATTGCGATAGGTCCCAATAATTCGGGTGCTAATTCCTTAGTAAGGAAGATCGCTGTAGGACCGTCTGCACCGCCGATGATAGCGATAGCTGCTGCCTGATTACCACTGAAGCCTAATGCGATAGCAACAATCAAGGCGATGAATACACCGAGCTGAGCTGCTGCACCGAGAATAAGGCTTTTCGGGTTAGCAAGCATGGGTCCGAAGTCGGTCATTGCACCTACACCGATAAATATCAAGCAAGGGAATACGCCTGTCTTAACGCCTATGTAAAGGATGTCAAGCAAGTTTCCGCTCTGTAATACCTTAAGGTAGTCAACTTCACCGGATATCCATATATCAGGTGTAAACAGCGTAACACCGGGAAGATTGGTCAATAGCATACCGAATGCTATACCTACTAAAAGCAACGGCTCGAACTTCTTAGCTATTGCTAAGTAGAACAGCACTGCTGCTATTACTAACATTACAATTTGTCTCCAATCTATGCTCACAAATCCGGTGGATTCCCATAAATTGGAAAATACTTCTCCTATATTCATGTTACCACTCCTTATTTAAGACTGCACAACGGTGTGCCAGATTGAATATTTTGTCCTTTAGTTACCAATACTGCGGAAATGGTCGCATCCTTATCAAGTGTGACATCATTTTCCATCTTCATGCTCTCTACTACGAACAATACATCGCCTGCTTTGTAGCTCTTACCTGCTTCACATTTGATTTGTACGATCATACCGGGTAGAGGTGAATTGAAGGTGTCACCGCCTGTAACGGGGGTACTAACTGCTTGTGCTTGAGGTGCTACGACCGGTGTTGCAACAGGAGCTGCAACCGCTTGAACTGGCTGAGCTGCTTCGTATTCCGATTCGATCATAGCTTCGCCTTTTTCTACTACTACTTCATATACTCTATTATTTAATGTAACCTTATACTTCATAATATTTACTCCTTGTCCGACTCGTCGGTAATGTCCTTAATAGACTTAAATCTTAATGTGTTTAACGGCTCGCCTAATTGATCCGCAACGATTGCCATTATCATAGCGGCATCTCTGTCGCTAACATTTTCAAGCGTAAGATCTCCTGCAGTACCCTTAGCTAATTTAGTTTCTGCAATAACATCTACCTGATCTACATCCACAAGTTTGCCTTTCTTTTGAGATGCTTTTTCGGAAATCTTTTCAACGCAGATACCCAACAGCTTAATGATACCCATAAGCACGCACAATACTACGAGCGTGATACAGAAGCCTATCAATGCATATAAGCATACTGCACCGATTTTGGGGCTATAAGCAAACGTATCGCCCTTGATATATGCATATTCCGATGACTTACCTTCGGTAGAATAATCAAGATCAAGTCTGCTCTCTACAAAGCTGTTATCGGTATATGTGCAGCTGCCCTCTGATATCTTAGCATCAGCATTAGCTACATATATAGCAGGATCTGCTTTGATTACTTCAAGGAGTTCAGCGGTAGTTTGATCCTCGGTCGTCAAGTTAAATTTATATATACCGAACGAACCGTTTTCAACCTTGAGAACCTCTACTCCGCCGTCCTTGGTCACATTATAATAATAGCCGTCAATGCTCTCTGTCGACTCTCCGCAAGCTACTAATAAGAGCATAGTCAATGCTATCATTATACATAATACAATTTTGGATAGCTTTTTCATTATTAATCCTCACAAACACTTATTGAATATTTAACATGCTTACATTTTGCTTCCTTACGAGCTTCAAAGAAATTCTCTGCTTGTTGGGGAAATGCAATATAGCTCAACACATCCTCTATACTTTCTGCCTTATCACCTAATTCTGCCTTCGCTTTATCAACGATAGGCTCTAATGAATCGGCAAATCTTCCTTGTACAACGGGTTCGCCATTAAGTGCCTTAGCTCTCAATTCTTCGTTAACTTTACCCGGTGCTTGACCGTATTCGCCTCTTAGATATGCCTTAACTTCCTTGGATATTATCTTGTAACGCTCGCCTTGAAGTACATTAGTAACCGCTTGAACACCTACCATTTGGCTCATCGGAGTTACAAGAGGAGGATAACCTAAATCTTCACGAACTCTGGGAGTTTCTAATAACACCTCGTCAAATCTATCCATAGCGTTTTGTGCCTTGAGCTGAGCAATAAGGTTGGATAACATACCGCCGGGAATCTTATAATTCAAGGCGTTGGTGTCGGTGGATAATACTTTTGGAATCAATAATCCGTTTTGAACATATTCTTCCTTGATAGGCATAAAGAAATCGTTGACCTCTTTAAGAACAGATGTATCGAGATTACCTAAATCATATCCCATTTGTCCTAATGCATACGCCATAGTTTCGGTTGCAGGCTGAGATGTACCGCCTGAGAAGCAACTGGATGCGGTATCGATTACATCAACACCGGCTTCTACTGCTTTGAGTGCGGTCATATATGCTAAGCCTGTCGTACAGTGTGTATGCAAAATAACAGGCATATCTACCTTATCCTTGATCGCATGGATAAGATCATAAGCCTCTTGAGGTCCCATTACACCTGCCATATCCTTAACGCAGATGGTTTGACAACCCATTTTCTTCATTTCCAATGACATATTAGCAAAGGATTCGAGATTATGAACAGGGCTTTGAGTGTAGGAAATAGCACCTGACGCGATACCGCCTGCATTAACTGTAGTTTCAACGGCAAGCTTAATATTACGCAAATCGTTCAATGCGTCAAATATTCTAATGATATCCATACCATTAGCAATACTGCGTTCAATGAATGTCTTAACAAAGTCATCGGGATAATGCTTATATCCTAAAACATTTTGTCCACGCAATAGCATTTGTAATTTTGTATTGGGAACTGCCTCACGAATTTTACGAAGTCTTTCCCATGGATCTTCATTTAAGTAACGCAAACAACTGTCAAAGGTTGCTCCGCCCCAGCATTCCAATGAATAGTATCCGGCTTTATCCATTGTCGATAAAATGTCCTTAAACTTTTCAAAGGGCAGTCTTGTGGCAATCAACGATTGATTGGCATCTCTTAAAACAGTTTCTGTAAATCCTATCATATCCTACTCCTTTTATATTTTTAATCAAGCGATTTTTTTGTATTTTAACGGATAATCCAAATTATCCATTATACTCATATTATATCACTCTTTTCACAATATAGTAAACTAATTTCAATTCGTTATTTATTTAATTTTTGAAATTTATTTATAAAAAAGGCAAGTCATATTTACAATTTATGACCTGCCGATGATTTATGTAATACTGCCATTTACTTTTTATTCTTCGGTATTCTATTCGGAAGACTCTTCATTTTCACTAATATTCTCTATCACATCGGTAGTAACCATACTTTCTGAGATCGAGATGTTGGGTTCAATGAAGTTGTTTTCGCCTAAAATACAATCTACACTTTTAAAGGCATTTTTATAGTTAATGATTTTAACAGCTCCAGTCAGTTTTTTACAACCGTTCTTATTTATCAGTCTCCATACTAATAATATAGATACAAGAAATAGTATCGCAACCACAATACCTATCAATGCCCCTATAAAGTCAATCATTACATCGTTAAACTGACACGTTCTTCCCGGTGTAATCTTTTGTAGTAACTCCGATATTCCTGCATATCCAAACGATATGGGGATAATAAATACCGTTTGCCATTTCTTTGGACACAATAGTATCGCTGTAAAAAACAACCCAAAACCAAGCAATGCCGATAATCCCATATGCCCCATAAATTTACGAACAAATGAGTAGGATGATGAATACAAGCTAACCTTAATCGTTTTATCCGCATAAATGCTCGGGTCGTATAAGCTTTGACATCTTATCACAACGGTTCCGTACATATCAGCCGTCAAAATACCGTCTTGAGTGATCGTTGCTCGTCCCTTAAGAACAGACCATTCTACGTCTTTTATGTAGTTTGTCGGGTAAGTTTCTACCCGATAATAGTTAGAAGTATCTCCGGGCATTATTACATCCGGTCCGATCATTTTCATATAATCCATTGGAATCCTTTTAACATCTATTTCGATGCTTTCGGATATTTCGGGATCAAATACAGAGGTATATGTCAATATTACCTTACCGCTACCCTGTGCAGAAATCTTATCAGGATTGGAAGATCTCAAAATGCTATTATTACTACTTGTAACTATGCAATGGTATAAGTCATTAGTATAATCTACATTTTCAAGCAAACTATATGTTTCTACCAAATCACTTTGCGTTATCTCTATATCATCAGGATCTTTGAAAACTATATCGGGAACAACAGGTATTACACCATGTGTTACGATTTCCTTTTCAATTATTTCAGTTCGTTCACCATTCGTTACGGTCGCAATAAGCTTAGTAGTTCCTGCTTTTCTTGGGTAAAAGCAACCAAGGTCATACCATACGATCGAGGTATCTTCTATCGAAACACTGACACAATCGAGCAATGTTTCATCGTCGTTAAAAAGAAGGCTATATGCGGTACCGACTTGCATATCGACTAAAGCTCCATCTTTAAGTTCGACAGCAGGTAAAGCTCCGTCTGAAGGCAGTGGATCGTATCCGCAACAATTGATTTGTATATGATTCCATATCGATGCATCACTTTTCAATGTAGCTCTAACTAAAATTGGTCCTTTTTTTGTAAATGTTACATATCCATTTTCATCAATAGTTGCTTCACCGCCACCGCTAAATGACGATGAAATAGTAAATTCCAATTCGGAATCGGTTGCATTAGACGGATCAACAGTTGCTTGTACTTGAGGATGATCTTCAAAGAAATAAAAGGGTTTGGGATTCGTTATCCATATTTTAACTGCCTGAGGCTTAACATTACTATCAAGCTTATTTTGCACTCCAAAAATCGAATTAACTTTATCATCTACCTTATTAGTCATATCTCCCGACTTATCACCGGGAACTAAAGAAGAGCCCCATAAACCGAGCCAAAGAATTATGGTACAAAACAATGCAATTAGTGCGATAGTTCTTACAACAGAAATGTATTTTTTCATACGATTTGCCTTTTCCCTTTAAACTACTTAATTATTATAGCAGTTATACAAGAAAAAAGCAAGGGTTAATTTACAATAGTGTCCTTTAGAAATATATAACCGACGAAGTATCATATTATCGTCCGCAAAATACCAAATTGTTTTACAATTTGATTTTCGCTACGCTCAAATTTCGACTACGCTCAGTATGACGGCGGACGGAATTTTATATGAGTTATTTTTCAAACGTCTTGGCGTTATCGTCATTTGTGTCAATTATTGAGGTAGTAGTATCAGATGCCGAAGCAGAGAGTGTATCAAGAAGATGATCGGTGCGTTTGAAAACTGTACTAAATGTGATTACATTCATTGCCACCTTTAGCTTATTAAAACTTTCTTTATTTACTAATCGCCATATCAACAGTATCAATATGTATATAGCCAAGCCGACCGCTATTCCTATTAATGCACCCTCAAAATTTATTATTACATCGCTAAATAAACATGCTCTACCCGGCGTAATTTTTTGTAACAATTCCGATATGCCAGCATAGCCAAAGGATATAGGTATTATAAATACCGCTTGCCATTTTTTTGAGCATAGCATAATCGCTGTAAAAAATAATCCGAAACCGAATACTGCAGATAAGCCCATATGTCCCATAAACTTACGGACAAAATAATATGCGGAAGTATATAACTTGACTTGTACTGTATGATCGACATAAGCATTCGGATCAAGTGTGCTTTGACACCTTATAACGATTTTTCCAAATGAATCAACCTTTAATTGTCCGTCTTGGGTTATTGTCGCATTACCCTTTATTACAGACCATTCAAAATAATCATTGTAATTAATCGGATAAGACTCCGCTGTATATTGTGCCGACATTGATGGCATTAATGAATCAGGTCCAACTATCTTTATGTAATCAATTGGCTTACTATCTACTTCTATATCGATGCTTGCCGTTATTTCAGAAGCGTATACAGATGTGTATGTAAGTTTTACTTTACCAAATCCGAGTGCTTTAACCATTGTATCGGAGGTTGGATTAAGTATAGAATCATCACTACTGGTTACTTTAAACCTGTTCCACTTATTGTTTCTATCAACTCCATCAAGAAGGTCATAAATGTTGACTACATCTTCGTGTTCAATTTTAATATCGTTTGCATTTTTAAAAACAATTTTTGTAATATCTTCAATCGTTCCCCCCGTAACACTGATCGGTGTTACAATTTCTCTCGTTTGTGTTCCGTTTTTAACAGTGGTAATTAAGTTCGTAGTTCCTATTTTTTTTAGGATAAAAATATCCTTGAACATACTCTACTACCGAAGTATCTTCTATTCTACAATCGGCACAGGTCACAGTTGTCTTTCCCTCATTAAAAAGAATTTGGCGTTCTACACCTATCTGCATATCACTAAAGCTACCAACTTGTAATTCAACGGTCGGATCACCATCCAAAAACGGATCTTCACCACTACAATTTATGTTAAAAGTACTCCATATACTTGGATCGCTTTTCAAAGTGGCTTTAACTACAGATAATCCCTTTTTACAAAAAGTTATTACGCCATTCTCGTCAATAGTCGCTTCGCCACCATTTACGGATGCTGTTTCGATCGAAAATTCTACTTCAACATCGGTAGAATTTTCCGGAAGAATGGTTGCAATAATTTGAGGATGGTCATCGTAAAAATAGTATTGCTTTTGATTCTGTATAGCCAACTTAATAGATTGTGTTTTTATTTCGCTATCTATTTTATCTTGAATATTAAAAGACGAATCAACCTTATCTTCAACCTTATTAGTCAGCTCTCCTGACTTATCACTCGGAACAAGGGATGATCCCCAAAAGCCAAGACATACAGCTACAGTACAAAACAAAGCTATGATTGTAATAATTTTTATAGCTAATAGATATTTTTTCATTTCTTCGCCATCCTTCTCGACAAAATGCCTTAAATATTATAACAGTAAATTAGAAAGAATGCAAGAGTGAATTTAAAACTCGATAAAGGAAAAGAGTCCGCTAGATACCAAACGGCTATGCTCTATAACGGCGGACGAGATTTTTGTCTATCGTTATTCAATAGGTTTTTCGTTACCGTCCAAGATACTGCAAGGCTCAGCCTTGCACTGCGTTGCAGTACTGGCTTCGCCTTTCACTCAGTATGACAGGACTGGATAACCGCTGACTCTTAGTGGGACTACAAATTTTGTAGTTTCACGGCAATTATCAAGTGCTTCACTAAGACTTTTTTACGGATGTCGGCAGATTCCTTTTTATATTTTTTAAAATTTTTCATATATCTATTGCAAAACGCTCATTTATATGTTAGAATAACTATTGTAATTATTTTTTCAAGGAAGTGGATTATGGAAAAATTACAAAAAAAATACGGCTTATTAACAGCCATTTGTATGGTAGTAGGTATCGTTATCGGCTCTGGCGTGTTCTTTAAAGCCGGTAAAGTTTTATCTAATACGGGTGGTAATATCGGTAGCAGTCTTTTGGTAGTAGCTATTGTCGGTGCTATTATGATAATATGCTCGTTTGTATTCGCTACTCTGTCTACAAAATATGAGAAGATCAATGGCGTCGTAGACTATGCGGAAGCTATGCTTGGTAAGAGATATGCATACTATGTTGGTTGGTTTATGACCACTATGTACTATCCTATCATTACTTCTACTCTCGCTTGGGTTTCTGCTCAATATACCGCAATTCTATTCGGTTTAGATATTTCAAGCGCCGGTCATCTCGCAATTGCCGCATTCTACCTTATCACAGGCTATGCTATTAACTCACTTTCACCTAAGATTGCCGGTAAATTCCAAGTTTCAACCACAGTTATAAAATTGATTCCGTTGGCAATAATGGCTATCGTCGGTACGATTATAGGTCTTATAAACGGTACTACAATAGAATCGTTTAAAACCTCATTAGATGGCGTAAGCGGTATTCAAAATAATATTTTCTCAGCTGTTGTCGCCTTCGCATTCGCATATGAGGGCTGGATTATAGCTACTTCCATAAACTCTGAATTGAAAAATTCCAAGAAAAATCTTTATATCGCTTTATTCTTTGGTGCTATAATCGTTGTTGCAGTTTATATTTTATACTTCTTAGGCTTGTCAGGCGTTTTGACACCATCAGAAATAATTGCTTCAGGTGATAATCTTCCCCAAGAAGCTTTTACAAAACTTTTCAATAACTCAACTATGGGTACCATTATCATGGTATTCGTTGTAGTTTCATGCTTAGGCACTATGAACGGTGTAATGCTTGGATGTTGCCGTGGTATGTATTCACTCGCAGCACGCAACGAGGGACCTGCCCCAAAGATATTCTCACAAATCGACAAGCAAACTAATATGCCCCATAACTCCGCAATTATTGCATTATTGCTTTGTGCATGCTGGTTGGTTCAATGGCAACTGTTCTTTTTCGATAATGCCGTGATGGGTGCCGACAAGATATCATTATTCTGGTGTTGGGAATCGGATGAAATTTCTATCATTACTTTGTATGCATTCTATATTCCAATCTTCGTTACAATGATGATCAAATGCAAGGATTTACACCCGGTAAAACGCTTCGTAATGCCAGGTCTTGCAACTGCATGTTGCGTGTTTATGTGCTATTGTGCATACGATACATATAAGGGACACGGTCAAATATGGAGTTATCTTGCCGTGTTTGCAATCATTATGTTTATCGGCTTCCTGTTCTCTGCTGATTTCAAAAAGCTACTCTCTAAATGGACAAAAGGTAAATATCAATATGTCGAATTTTCAGAAGATAACGATACAGAACGAGATGTAGATACCCTTCCTGATAACAACGAGGATATTACGGAAGAAACGACAGAAGTTATAGCTGAATAATTTGATTTTTCAAAAAGCCGTCTAAGTGGGCGATCACATGGACGGTTTTTTTTATAGTTGCTCTACAATTTTTGTAAGTACACAACAATTATTGAGTGCGATTATTGGTGTTTTTATAATATGAAAATTGAAGATGTAAACGGTATTGTTTGGATAACATTTATCATATTATTATATAGAAATTGACAAATAGTATATGCGTGTGATAATATAAAAGTGATAATTAAAATAGAAAAAGAGCATTCAATATGAACCTTAATGAATTAAAAATTAATCAAAGTGCTATAGTTTTGGCTGTCAATGGTGAAGATACCCTTAGACGGCATTTTCTCGACATGGGATTAGTTCCCGGCGTCGAGGTTACTCTTGTCAAGTTCGCACCTATGGGCGACCCTATGCAACTTTTAATCAGAGGCTACGAGCTTACTCTAAGACTCGACGATGCTAAGGAAATCGAAATCGGTGAACCTTATATAAAAGAAAAGGATAGTACCTCGAACAATTCACGAAAAATGCCTCGTTTCCACCCCGGATTAGGTGAAGGTGGTAAATTCCATATCAAAAAGGACGAAAATCCATTGCCAAAAGGCACTACTCTTACTTTTGCTCTTGCCGGTAATCAAAATTCAGGTAAAACTACTCTATTCAACCAGTTGACAGGCTCTAACCAGCATGTCGGTAATTTCCCCGGAGTCACCGTCGATCAAAAAAACGGTAAGATTAAAGGAAGAGATAATACTTTAGTTACAGACCTACCCGGTATCTATTCGCTTTCTCCATATACCGACGAGGAGATTGTTTCTCGTAGATTTATACTCGAAAACAAGCCTACCGGTATTATTAACATAGTGGATGCTACCAATATCGAAAGAAACCTCTACCTTACCATGCAATTGATAGAGCTTGGCGTTCCTATGGTTGTTGCACTCAATATGATGGACGAAGTCAAAGGAAACGGCGGTTCTATTGATGTTAACGCAATGGAAGAATTGTTAGGTGTGCCTGTCGTTCCAATATCCGCAGCGAAAAACGAGGGTGTAAACGAATTAATCGAGCATGCAGTGCATGTTGCCGAATACAGAGAATGCCCGGGAAGAGCCGATTTTTGCGATAAGGAAAAGGAAGGCGCCGTTCATAGATGCTTACACGGAATAATGCACCTTATTGAGGACCATGCTCAAAAGGCAGATATCCCCATTAGATTCGCTGCAAGTAAAATTATTGAGGGCGATGCTCTTATTATGGATGCACTCAATCTCGATAACAACGAAAAAGAACTCGTGGAGCATATCATAATCCAGCTTGAGGAAGAGCGTGGACTTGACAGAGCTGCTGCTATTGCCGATATGCGTTTCTCGTTCATTCAAGGACTTTGCGAGCAAGTCGTCACTAAACCAAAAGAAAGTAAGGAGCATTCAAGATCTCAAAAGATCGATAAAATCCTTACGGGTAAATATACCGCCATCCCCTCTTTTATATTGATCATGGCTGCGGTATTCTTCCTTACATTTAGAGTTATCGGTTATTATCTCCAAATGGCACTCGAATTGGGCATAGATGCACTTATCGGCGTAATAGATAAAGCCTTCACAGATTGGCAAGTCAATGCCGTTATTCATTCATTGATCGTAGACGGTATATTAGAAGGAGTCGGAAGTGTATTATCATTTATTCCTATTATTGTGGTTCTATTCCTTTTTCTATCCCTTTTAGAGGATAGTGGTTATATGGCAAGGGTTGCATTCGTAATGGACAAGCTACTTAGAAAAATCGGTCTATCCGGGAAAAGTATTGTACCCATGTTGATTGGCTTCGGCTGTACCGTTCCAGGTGTTATGGCAACAAGAACACTTTCGAGCGATCGTGACCGTAAAATGACCATATTAATGACACCCTATATGAGTTGTTCGGCTAAGCTCCCTGTTTATAGCTTCCTTGCGTCTGCATTCTTCGGTAAATACGCTTGGCTCGTTATGATAGGCATGTACTTTATCGGCATAATCGTCGGAATACTTTTTGCCCTCATTTCTAAAGCAACGGTATTCAAAGGCTCCCCCATCCCATTCGTAATGGAGTTGCCAAACTACCGCATGCCTGGTGTAAAGAATGTGCTTTTATTATTGTGGGATAAGATAAAGGACTTTTTGAAGCGTGCATTCTCGGTAATCTTGATTGCAACTATCGCTATATGGTTCTTGCAATCATTCAATTTCAAATTGCAACTCACCGACAATCCCGAAAACAGCATTCTCGCAATTGCTGCAGGTTGGATTGCTCCAATATTTAAACCGCTTGGATTTGGCGACTGGCGAGTCGTTACCGCTTTAATATCAGGCTTTATAGCAAAGGAAAGCGTGGTTTCATCCCTTGAGGTCTTGGGCGGTATCGAAATGCTTCATGCTCTTATCTCGCCTTGTGCTTGCTTCTCCTTATTGGTATTCTGCACCCTTTATACCCCATGTATTGCAGCTATTGCTTCGGTGAAAAAAGAACTTGGCGGTAAATGGTCGGCTATAATTGTTGTTCTACAATGCGTAGTTGCTTGGCTCTGTGCTGGCGTTGTCAGCCTTATAGGGTTCTTGGCAGGAGTGCTATAAATGCTTATATCTTCTCTAAATTTCAATACTCCTACTATCATAATTGTATGCTCATTAGCTGCAGTATTGCTCTTTTCGGCAATTATTACGGCCTTATCAAAAAAAAATAGCAAAAAATGCTCGGGCAGCTATAATTGTTGTTCTACAATGCGTAGTTGCTTGGCTCTGTGCTGGCGTTGTCAGCCTTATAGGGTTCTTGGCAGGAGTGCTATAAATGCTTATATCTTCTCTAAATTTCAATACTCCTACTATCATAATTGTATGCTCATTAGCTGCAGTATTGCTCTTTTCGGCAATTATTACGGCCTTATCAAAAAAAAATAGCAAAAAATGCTCGGGCAACTGTGGATGTTGTTCCGCTTGTTCAAGACAAAACTTTACCTATGATGAAATCCGTGACGATATTATAATCGATTCCCTTGAAAAGAAGTTTTACAAGGATGCTATTGAATTAATAAAAATACAAAAAGCTGAGCTACAAAGCATCAAAAACAGCGAAATATACCTATTTTATAAAGCTTTATCATATTCGTCATCCACTCGTGCAATATTCTATAAAGACACCCTTATGGGATTTGCAATACTAACAAAGGATTTCAATAAACATGCTATCGGTGTTTTCCCAACATTATACTTAAAGCTAAAAGAATTATCCAAACCCTATAAAGAATTTGCTACTTATTATAAACAAAAAGAGAATACCGATCAAGGCATTCTCCTAATTGCTGTCGATCCATTCGCCTCACCAAACAAACTTAAAGAATTGCTTATTTGTGAGTGAGTATAAAATTTCGATAATTTGAAGAGATCATTAACTGCCTACATTAGGTGTACAGCAATTATTCTTATGAATAATGGATAATCTATCAACAGCAAAAAAGGTTGGTAATAACCTAAGAATAGCAAGAAAGAACGCAGGACTATCTCAACAAGAGGTAGCCACGAAGCTTCAAACCAAGCAAACTATATATAGCCGATATGAAACCGGAAAGCTTCAGTTAGACTATGATAAAATTATTTTTCTATGTAAACTATTTGATATAGAAACTACTGAACTATTCGATATTTAAAAAAAAGAAAAACAGAGAAAGGTACTGATACTTTCTCTATTTTTCTTGAAATTATATATTTTTTAGTTTATACATTTTTGGGCTTAATGGTTTTATGCTTTTTGATGAATTGCGGGGTGTAAAGGAGTGCTAAATAAAGGACGATTATTGGCAATACTATTAGTAGGTAATAATAGGAATGCGGTATGATCTTCCAGAAAAGCTTAAGAATGGGTATTGTCGGAGTAATACTATACATATAGTTTACTATAATCAAGGCTCCCGATGGGTCAAGGATGTTATTATTCTCGCAGTATGAATTTAATCCAACATTGATAAAGTGTATTACCGTATATGTTACAAATGTTATTATCAAGGTGGAAATTATGGTCTTATAATCCTTTTCGGTAAGTTTAAGTGCAAACATCAATATAGGAATACCAAATTCAAACGTGTGCGGAAAATAGTAGAATACAAAAACATCGCTGAATATCTCATAATCGGCTTGTCTGTTGTTCATTATTAGTGCGCACAAAGCACCAAGCGACCAGAGACATAACAGATTATTGAGAACCTTGCTTCTCGTAATAACCGCTATAGGTAACACAAGCGCCGATATGGAACAAAGATGCAACGGTAAATACTCAAGCGGTGATCCCCATTTTACTAAATTAAAAATAATCGCCCCTATTCCGCTGAACGATAAAACAAAAAGAACTGCAGTTTTGACCTTATCGCTTTGATTTCTAAGTACAAAATACAGTCCGACAAGTATTCCTATAGCTATTACTAGTGATACTATGTGAGTAATCGAAAAATTACCCCAAATCATATTATGCCTCCTACAGTACATACTTAGTATGCACCAAGCTTTAACTTCTATCAGTATAAACTATAATAGCATTTTAATGTTTATTTGTAAAGTGTATTTGAAAATTAAAAAATATTTCACCTAAATATCACAACTCTTATTTGATTGGATTCGATTAGTATTAAAAAACCGTTGTATTATTATCAATAACACAACTCCAAGTATTGGAAATGCAGAACATACAAGCATCCCGACTTGAAGGGATGCGTGATCAGCAACTATTCCTAATAATTGTGGTGCAACAGACGCACCGAAATCACCACCCGCAGCCATTAATGCATATGCGGTAACTCCTACTGAAGGAACATTTTCTTCCATCATTATTAAGGTTCCCGGCCATAACATAGATGTAAAAATTCCTGTTAAGGCACAAGCGATCAAAGATAGTATCGCATAATTCGATAGCCCAACTATTAGGTAACAAACAGATGCACCTATCATACTGAATAGCAAGACCTTGATGATCTTTTTACCCCACTTACCATATACCAAACGAGTAACCATCAGCAAAAGTGCGAAGCCTGCCATGCCAAGAATATCGCCTATGGCCTTATCAAGATGTAATTGAGCTTCTAAAAAGCTCGAAACCCAGTTAGACATGGCATTTTCTGAACAGCTTCCAAGGAAGATGCACAATACACAAAGAATTATTCCAATAGTCCTGTTCTTTGATTTTTCAGCATTAGTACTCGAACTATCGGTAGACATTTCGGGGAAAGGCGATACCATGAAAAATACCGAGGAAATAATTGGCAATATAGCAAAAAACATTGTCAAATACATCCAGTATTCCGAGCCTATTAATTTGATAAATAGCGTTCCGATAATTACCACAGTAAGTACACCCATTGCATATAATGCATGCAAAAAGCTCATATCCTTTTTTGGATCATCGGACGGTAGCGCCGCTATGGTTGGACTTAATAGTACCTCGCAAAGTCCCGACGCAACAGAAAAGATAACTGTACCTATCGCCAGTCCTACATATGCTAATTGAGGTAAGAATATCGGGAATAGCGAGTAAACAAGCAACCCAAAAGAAGTGATGAGGGGCATTACAATGATAACTTTTCGAATATTAAATCGCTTTGAAAAGATCGTGAAAATGGTATCGATCGCAAATTGAGTACAAAAGTTTATAAGGACTAATGTACCTAACAACGTCCACGATATACCATACATTTCATGAAAGGTAACAAAAAGCAATGGCGGTAAACTAAAAACCGACGACATTGTAAAATATGCTGAATAGCATGCAAATTTTGTTTTCTTATAGTTTGGA
>CAZUET010000004.1:2083-41797 GCA_964619685.1 uncultured Christensenellaceae bacterium | reverse complement strand
TAAAAGCACATCGTTTTTATGTGAATTGGCACTAAATAGAAGATACATATCATCTCCTACATTAACGCCTATTATTTTCTCTTCAAATATAAGCGTATCGCCTTCAACCGTTATTTCACGGAATAGCTTAGCGGTAGCAATCGCCAATGCCTCGTCTTTTTTCAATATGAAAATATCTATCGAGGTAGCTCGTGTAGCAAAGGCTTGGGCATACATAGAATTGGTAGGATCATATGTACCTATAGTACACTCTTCCATACCATAACTATCGGACAGATTCTTTATATCTTTTTCGACATCCTCAGTTAACCATTCAGTGGAGCCTATCCACACTTGAAGCGTCTTATTCGATGCCGGTAGCGATATCCAATAAAATGCAAAACCCCAGGAAGCAAATGCAACTACGATAATAACGACCCATATCCATACTCTTGTAAATAAATACTTTTTAGCCGTCATGTTCGTACTCCCTCATCACTCTCGTATTCAACTATTACACTACCAACAGTAGCGATTGAATAGCTCTTTCCCAATTCAAGGGGGTTTTCAAGATACGAGGGAAATAAAAATAATCGGTCACCGAACAAAAGCTCGGTATATTCTATTTCGTCGACGGTAGTCGACTCACCAATTGCGGTATATTCGAGATGAAAATAACTTTTATCCGCATCTCTAAGCTTTTCCGCAAAACGTTTCAGTAAGGTATATTGAGGGGGTAGCTTAATAAATGCAACCACATACCATATATACGGTACTGTTATTATCGAATTTACTATCCAGCACAATGTACAGGATAAAATATCACGAACAGCCAATACAATGAACACCACACAACAAGCAACGAATAATGCGGTGATACAACTAAACACCGTTATACGCCTTTTATTATTACTATTGATCTTCTCGACAGCTGCTGTATCGAATACCTTTTCGAGTGCCATTTGTTTGAATGCTCCTAAATTTCTTACTTATTCTATTATACCGATTAAGCAAATAGAATCAAGTGATTTTATATTATTTTTAAAATGCATATATAAAAAGCCGTAATCCAAGTTCGGGAAAAATTTCCATATAGGCATTCTCCCCGAACCTATTCTTACAGCTTATCGGCTCGCATTACCACGAGCCTATAATAATTAGTTGTTAGGGTTAATTTTAAGTTCTGCAAGCTTAGCTACTACTTCATTTACATCATCGGTAATGGAGTAATTGCGGAATCTTGTATAAGAATCGTAGGTCAAGAACGATACACCACAAGCAGTACCATCATCATCGTTAAATCCGGTCATTTCGCCGTTTGTAAGAGCAAATGCAAGAGTGTCGTTAACGAACAACCATACCTTACCGCCAATACGAGCAATAGCCAACTTAGTGTAATCCTCGCCTGAATAGGATATGGGACATACATATCTTGACTGTGATGCATAGTTATTCCACAAATAGTCATTACCTGCAGCATTGCTTTCTACCCAACCTACATTTTGACCTTGATAAGATTCCAAGCAGTCAATATTAAAGAATGCGTAGTAATTGGTCAATGAATTCATCTTGATACCAATCTTAGGATATTTATTTCCCTTAAATGGAATGGTATGATCAAGTACAGACATTTCAACTTCTACATAGAAATTAGTGGATACGACATCCTTAAAGAATAGCTCTTGTTGGTCACCGCACCAGGTTTTTTCTACATAGGCATTTTCGGTGCCGTCGTCGTGGGTCAGGTCATAGCCATAATTACTTGTGAAGGGACCTGCTTTACCGAAGGAAGCACTTTCATAAACGGGTAAAGGATTACCGAATGAAGGCTCGTCATAGGTATATTCTACAAACTTGGTAACTGCAGCAGGATTTTCAACTTCTTTACCGAGTACCATTATTTCATTAAATGCAAGTGCATTCTCGGCTCTTACGGTGATCTCGATCTTATTTACAGGAAGCTCGTCAAACTCGATAATGCTGTTTGTACCGGGATAAATGATTTCAAAGAAATTATCTGCATTCCAATCGTTATCCAAGTGAATACCCTTTACTTCAACTACATCAGTTGTATTAGCACCCGACTTATAATGCAATTTAAGACTATTAATTCCCCAGAATGCTTTATCATAAATGGTACTATTATAAATAAGTATAGAGCGAACAGATACAAAATCGTCAAATGTTAAGGTTATAACGGTGTCACCGCCATTGGTCTCAAATTCCTTAACCGGGTCAATGGAGTGGATCTTGATAAGTCCGTCGGTAAGATATGCTACATCACTATCGTCTGCAGTGTTATTTACCTCAACGGTTGCTAAAGGTGCCAAATTCTTATATCCGGAGATTTCTTCGGGCAGAGGTTGATAAGAATAGGTAGGACCGTTTGCATGCATTACCTTTAAGCCATTTGCATTTTCAACAAAGCTGATAGTGTCAACAGCAAGCGCTCTGCCGTTACCGATGTCGCTACGGTTTAAAAAGGTGTGATATGCAATCATTAGCTGATCACCGCACTCAATAAAGCAGTGGTGACCTGCACTGGATATAAATCCGTCCCAAGCACTATCCGTTGCTAAAATTTGACCGCCCTCTGCAGGTTGGATCTTGGTAAAATCACCCAAGGGGCTGTCTGCTATAGCTTGACGGACCTGATACATAGGTTGAGTATATGCATAGACCGAGAAAGTTAGATAATACTTACCCTCATAGTAATACATATAAGCAGCCTCATTAACGGAAGCAACACCTGAGCCCTCATCGATATCCATATCATCTCTATCTGTGGTGGAGTTATAGAGTTTAGTAAGCTCCTTAACGGTGGAATAATCGGGAGTCATCCAGTCGTTTAATTTAACACCAAAGATGGTTTGGTTGTGCCATGTATTATTACCGTCATATCCGTATCCTGAGTAGTAGAGATACCTGTCGCCTGTTTGAGGATCGATATATGGGTGTACATCGATAGCTTGGCTACGAGCAAGCTCTGCAGGTATTTTAGAGTTACGGCTCGAAAAATCGTAAGCAGGCTCGTTATTGGTAGAAAGTGATTCAAAGGGTCCGTAAGGATTCTCAGAGAACGCTACATCGATACACTTTTGATTGCGGTTAATATGGTCTGCATTGAAGAAAAGCAGATATCCGCCAAAATCTTTATCATAAATAATTTCGGGTGCCCAGTGATTATATACATCCCAATCAACTGAAAAATCAGGTTTATATGCGACCGAACGGTATTCCCAGTTCGTAAGGTCCTTACTACGCCAGCATTGAATACCGAAACATCCAACCAAGTCACTGGTACCATATGCATAGAACCAGCCTTTCTCCTCGCCCTCTTCGATATATATAACATCGGGATCGGCGATTTCGAATTTTAACTCGTTGATATAGTAAAGATTCTTATTATAATCCGTACTGCTCATCGTGGCATTAGTCGTATAGGAGAATACACCCTCTGTGGTAGGCTCGTCATCCTTATTTTCCGTAGGAGTACAACCTACCGGAACAACGAGAAGTGCTACCATAACGACCAATAAAAGAAATACAAGAATTTTTTTCATAGTTATATGTTCCTCTCTTTTTTAATTTATACACGGCACGCCGTGTGGAATTAGACCGCAATAACGGTACAGGGTTATAGTTTCATACCTGTAGTAGCAATACCTTCGATGAAATATTTTTGAGCAACTACATAAATAATTAATGTTGGGATCAAGGCAACTACGGCACCTGCCATAATTGTAGGTATATCACTCGAATATGATCCTTGGAATTGAGTCAATGCAAGCTGAAGAGTCATCCATTGTTCATCCTGCAAATATAGATACGGTCCAAAATAATCGTTATATCCGCCGATAAAGCCTAATAAACCTTGAGCAAATAGTGCCGGTACACTCAACGGAACCATTATTCTCCAGAAAATTCTAAAATAGCCCATACCGTCAAGCTTGGCAGCCTCTATTAATTCTGTGGGAATTCCGGTGTAGAACTGACGCATGAAGAACACGCAGGTAGCAGCACCGAATGCACCGGGAATCATAAGGGGCAACGGAGTATTTACCCAACCTATCATATCATAGATCAAATATGACGGAGTAAGCATTATAGAGCCGGGGATCATCATTGTTGCAAGCAAAATTGAGAACAATGCGTTTTTACCCTTAAATCTCAATTTAGCGAATGCATATGCACTCATCGCCGAGAAGAAAAGACCAAATAATGTAGGGGGTAATACTATAAGTAAGGTATTTAAAAATCCCTTAATAACAATGGGCATAGAGTCCGAAATGGTATAGGTAAATATATTCTTATAGCCTTCGAGCGTAAACTCCTTAGGGAAGAAGGAAAACTCGGGATCCATTGCTTCATACCACCCCTTAAACGATGTCATAAGAACGATCGAAAACGGAGCAAGTATCCAAATTGCAAAAATTATAAGAGCCAAATATATACAGACCTTACTAACGATTCTACGGACCTTTGATGCTCTGGATAGCTTACCGCTTTTATTTAAATGTATCATACTATTCATAGCATCACCTCTTAATCTTCGCTGACCCACAGCTTAGAAATTGCGAAATTGAGCAATGTCAATCCCAAAATAATAATTGCCAATATCCACGATGTTGCGGCTGCAATACCCATCTCGTGATAATCGAAAGCATAACGCCATAGATAGAAGACCACTGTTACACCTACATTATCGGGACCGCCCGATCCTGAAATGATCTGAGGACGAGCAAATTCCTGTAAAGAACCTATTATACCTGTTATCAGTAGATAAAAGGTGGTAGGCGATATAGACGGAAGTGTGATATGTAGGAAGCTTTGGAAGGAGTTTGCACCGTCTACACGAGCTGCTTCATATAATGAGCTGTTTACATTAGTTAGGGCAGCACCATAAAGAATAATACCAAAGCCTGTACCCGACCAAACTCCCATAATGATAAGACATGGGATAAATGTATCGGGGTTGCCCCACCAGTTTATCTTTTCCGCACCCTCGGGGCTGAATAATTGGTTAACTATACCATATTGGGTGTTGAATATCCACTGCCACATAAGGGTAATAGCAACTACCGAGCAAACATAAGGAATAAAATAAATGGTTCTAAATACCTTTTTGCCCTTGATATTTTTGGTAAGCAAGAATGCTACTATCAATGCCAATACTATATTTATAAAGGTCGAAACACTCATATAAAGGGTATTGGTCAACGACTTCCAAAACAGCGGATCGCTCAATACAAACTTGTAGTTGGCACCGTGATTAAAAGACACTCCTTCGAAACTGAAGAATTTAACATCGGTAAAGGACATATATAAAGCCAATACCATAGGTATCAGTCCAAAAATAACGAAGCCCAATACAGGCATAATAGATAATAAGAAGCCACTTATGTTCTCCTTATTCATCCGTCTTCTTTTTTTGTAAATACTATCAAGATACATGTAATATCTCCTTGTGAGCATTTGCTCCTATTTACTGTTTATTGGTGGGCAGACCGAGCGGTCTGCCCTAATTGAGTTATTGTTTTTTAGCGTATTTAATCAATAGATTGTAGGTATTATTGTATTCCTTACTATTGTAGAATTGAGTCATTGTAACAGTACCGTTACGAACAGAACCGTTAAGAACATTTGCCCAATCGTCTATCCATTGATTATCTCTTAGATACCACCAGTCACCTGCAGTTTCGTACTCGGTTGCATCAAGGAATATCTTAGAGTTACGAGGATTTTGAGTAGATTGTAAGAATACCTCACTGTTTGCAAGCTCCTTTTGTAGAGGAATAGCAAAGCCTGCATCGGCTTGTAATGTTTGACCTGCTTCACTGCCACAGAACTCGATAAACTTCCAAGCAGCTGCAGATACCTTACTCTTACTGCTGATACAAAGAGCAACAGAACCACTGTGACCTGCTTCTACACCATGAACGGTAACATTACCGTCTGAATCATACTCTTTATACATAGGTAGAGGAGCTACATCCCACTCAAACAATGCATCCATTTTTTCACGGAAGTTGGTAACATTCCAACGACCGTCTACGAGCATACCAAGTTGACCGCTAACGAAGTGATTAGTCTTACCAGCGTCACCGCCGATATCGTTAGGATAAGGTGTAATACCATAACCATAAAGCTTTTCGCCGTCAACCTCGTCTACGAGAGTGGATTTCTTAGCTGCAATACGAACAAACTCGGTGAATGCCTCTCTTTGGCTGGGGAGAACCTTAAGAACACCCTCGTTTACCAAATTCTGCACCTCGTTTGTTATAGAGTAACTACCCTTATTAGCTACAAGCTGTGTTACATCGGGAGTTTCACCGTAGGCCGATAAATCTATCTTATCGGTATATTCTACGATTTCGCCTGCCTTGTAGTTGTTGCTACCGATCTTAATGCTACCCTCATAGTTATCTGCAACTATGTAGTTAGGAGTATTATCCATAAGGGTGAAATCATAGTAGTAACCACGGTAATCAGCGTTATCTGTAGGAATAGCTTGAATACAATCGCCACCTACAGACCAACCATAGTTGAACCACCATTCTGTGAAGTATCCGTAACCATTGGATTTACCTGCACCGCCCTCATCCTTAGGTTTACGCATATAATCTTGAACCATAGTTGCGCATACATTTGTTTCTTCCCAACTCATAGGTATTTGGTTATTGAAATACCATTGACCATCGATATTGAAGAAACCCTTTTCTTTTACTTCAACACTTGCAGAAATACCTACATCTGCCTTAGTTTGACCACGGTCGTCCTTACCACCTGCATTAAATGCTGCAAGACCTTCTTCGTCAACGCTTATGATCTTGATTCCTGCATCCTTGAAGTAGGTTTCGTTATAGTAAATTACGGTAGGACCAAGATCCTTAGGAACGCCGTAATAGCTACCACTTTCGGTATTGGTCAAACCTGTAACGGTATCATACTTATAACGCTCGGTTACATTAGACCACATTGTGTCGAGCTTATAAACTTGACTCTTAGATATAAAATCGGAAATGTTTAATAAATAGCCTTCCTCTGCATAAGCCTTATAACCTGCGTCACCGACATAAAATACATCGGGAGGATTGGAGCCTGCAAGAGATGTTGTCAAAAGGGTCTCGTAGTTGCCGCCGGATTTTGGAACCATTCTAACCTCAATCTGACCTTTATATTGAGCATTGAACTGCGCTACGATATTATCAAATACCTTCTTTTCCACACCGTCACAGTTTGCCCAGAAGGTAACCTTAGTTACTCCTTGGTCGGGTTTAAATATAATGTTACCTTCATCGTCGAGGTCTACATCATTGTTGGGGGTATTATTACATGCCACCAACGACAAAACCATAACGACGCATAATATCAATAACAATACTTTGGTAAATGCGTTTTTCATTATTGCCTCCATTATTTTTTTATTTATTAGTTTTCTCCGTCCACCACATAGATGTCCTTCAAAACTTTGATTTCTTTTTTAGCATTATTATCGGCTATGAGCTTCAATAATTCATCAACCGCAGCCTTTGCAAAGCTGCGTTTATTATAGCCAACCGACGAAATACGCCCGTTAAAAGCTATTTCATTTTGTATGTCATCAAATCCGACGACTGCGATCGAAATATTATTCTGGCGTAGATATGTAAGTACGGTCAACGCAAGAATATCATTAAATACAAATAAACAATCGGGTCTTTCCTCTCTATTTATAAGCTCGGATAATATCGATTGATAGTTTTGGTCAAGTGGTTTTTCATCAAAGATCACTTTTGCCTCCACACCCAGCTCACGGAATCTTGTTGTAAAGCCTTGGGCACGATCTTGTGAACACACCAAAGACGGGAGATCGCCAAGATATACAGGACGGCGATAGCCCTTATTATACATATAATCCGCGGCAGCTCGTCCACCGCCGATATCGTCTAATACGACGCACGAAACATCGAGATCACTCTTACGACCAAGAATTACAAGGGGCGTACCGTGTTTTTTACATAGCTCATAGCCCTCTTTGGTCGGTTCGAGAAAGGAAATAATACCGTCAATGCTTTCAGATAACGCTCTTCTGGCAATATCCTCATCCAAGAAGGGTTTATCATTGATAAGCATTACGAAGGAATAGCCACACGGGCCAAGCTCGTTCCACAAATAGCTTGTGATTATCGAATAGAAAGGATTAAGCAAGTTATCATATAGGATGCCAACCGTTTTACTACTTCCCTTACGAAGAGTGGATGCCGCAAAATTAGGAATGTATCCCATTTCGAGAGCCAACTCATTAATCTTTTCTTTTGTCTTTTTAGAGATATCCGGAGCATCCATCAATGCTCGAGAAACACAGTTCACCGAGTAACCGGATGCTAATGCGATATCCTTTATAGTAACACGCTTTTTCATTTTTATTATTTTGGACGGGCGTAGTTGTCCACGCCCGTCCTTTTTGTTTGTATACCATGACTAAAGATCACGGCATGTGAAGGAGATGATGATTACTTACGAACAAATCCGTTATCGGTAAGTGTTTGAGGAGCGTTCTGATCTTGATTGAACTCAAGCAACCATTTCCAGCCGTCTTCAGCAACGCAAGAGATCCAGAGAGGCATATCGCTATGAATTGCAAAGCCATCTTCCCACTCATAAGGAACAAATACCTCAAATACTGTCTTATATCGATATCCGCTTACATTCTCATCTGTATTTTCGCCTGTTACAAATGCAGAAGCACAATTGAAATATTGACCGTTTACGCTTGCTGCTCTTTGTATAGATGCATCCCAGTTACCATCCCTTACAAAACGGAACTCGACATTTAACATGTGCCACCATTGTGTACCATCGAGTTGTACTGCCTCGCTAGCAGCCTTGTTATGATAAAGAGTAACAGCTACATAAGCACCGGCATGACCCTTCTTTGCTTGAACAAGACCGTAAACTGAAGGATAGCTCGATGCACAGTTACTGTTATTGTATACACTTACACCACTCCAGAAGTCCTCATCAAGCTTACCGTCAATAATCACGCTGTCAGCATTGCGTGCATGATCAAAATAGTTTTCTTGAACAAATGTTGCACCGTTTGCATCAAGCTTAAGTCTATCCGCGTTGTCCCAGATAAGGGATTGCCATCCACCAAAGCCGTTACCGTTACATCCTACCATGATGTAAGCAACAGGAGAAGGATTACTCTCTGCGACAAACAATTCGATCTCAGTCTTATAATTATAACCGCTATCGTCGTTAAGCTCTGTACGCTTCATTGCGTATTGACTAACTGCACCGTTTGCACAAATGAAATCTTCAAAGATAGAGAAACCGATGCTTGAGCCTGTACCGGTACCGAACAATCTCATTTCGAGGTTATCGTTAAGGTGCCACTCGGGAGTTGCTTCAGCTCTATTGACTTGAAGAATGGTTATTGCGAGATAATATCCATCATTAGCTGTATATCCACTAAATGTAAACTTAGCATTTTCATTACCCTTTGTTACAGAGGGCTTATCTGCATACTCGGAGAAGTCGGCATCTATAGTTGCATTTACTGCAACGGGGTGAGTGCTTACTAAACCGTTTTCGCCGATAAAGAGATTGTTAGGACGTCCTTGAGGTTGACCGTAAGCGGTTATCTTTTTAACATCAGCACCACCAATAATCGGGCACCACCAGTCACTTCTATCCCAGAATGGAGCGGACAAGCCTTCGTAACGAGCATCTTCACCAGGAGCCTTGAATGCATAATTAAGTCTAACATTCTCGTCAAATTCACCAGCTACAAATACTTCATAACGATGCTCGTATTGACCTTGATGCTCGCCACTTTCAAGAAGTGTTGCACTCCGAGCAAATGCAGTAACACCGTTAGATTGATTCTTACTATTTACATATCTTTGAATACCGTTATTGAGATAGAACTCAAAGTTATGGTTCTTATACCAATCATTTGAATCCACTACATTGCTGTTGGTGTGAGCAATCAAGTAAAGAACGATACCATGTTGGGTTTTCTTACCATAGATTTCTACATCACGGTTTCCCTCGACCTTGAAGCCTAAGCTTTCGCCATAAGCAGTAGCTTCGAGTTCGCCGTCAATGGTGATTCCGTCGGTTATAACGATAAATTTACCGTCAACAACGAGGTCAGCATCACCAACTGTAAATGTGTATTTACCGTCAACAGCTTCGATCTCAACTTCGTTAACAGTAAGCTTTTGGACAATCCAAGGAGCAACTACTGTAAACTCAACAACGTCACCTACTTCAGGGTTTGTATTACTTACTGTAATTATACCGTCAACTGCAGATAAATCTACAGAACGTCTACTTGCAAATTTTATTTCAATTGTTACGTCTGCATCGGGCATTGTGAAGGAATATACGCCTTCAACTGCTTCAATAGCAGAAGAATTAACCAATACGGAATCAATTTCAAAGCCATCCTCTAATTCAATACTGAAGCTGATAACATCGCCCTTTCTTGCAATAGTCGGAACATTTAATTCCACATCGCCGGATACCTTTACATTGTGTGGATAACGCAAACCGTGAGTTGATACCGTAGGCTCGGAAGATAGATCCTTATAGCCGGTTTCAACCACCCAACCGCCAAGTTTTACACGAATTTCTGCATCTTCGGCAGAACATCCATGGAAGAATTCATATGGTACGTAGAACTCAACTGTGGTCTTATTGAAACCACCCTCCTCGGCAGGAGCTACTGTTACATAGTCGCCTACGAAGATTCCGCCGAAGCCTTTAACTACGCCCTTTTCAAAGTAAATAGCACGTTGAGAGCCGTCATCGTCACCGAAACGGAACTCGATTCCGAGCCAATTCCACCAACCTGTACCGTCACCCTGAGCAAAAGCTTCAAGAGATTGTTTGTGAGTGATTGTTGCAAGGAAGTAAACGCCATCAGTTCCCTTTACTGCAGCAAGATCAAATTTTGATTCATAATCTGCATTCCACTTATCGTTATAGGTGTGAACATTACCAAGAACCTCTTCGTTCCAAATAGCATCATCAGCTACACCGTCAAGCTTAGCATCGGAATGATCCCAACCAAGTTCAGCAAGAACTTCTTCTTTTGTTCCGTTAACAACTTGAACATTCTTAACTTCAATCTTACGATTAAATCCTAAAACACCTGCTACGAAGGATTCACCATCGGAAGTCATAAATGGAGCGTTAGATACAGCAACACCGTCTACGATCATGTAGATCTGTGAACCGATCTTAGCAACCTTGATATTTACGAAATCGTTGAATAATGTGGTCTTAGCAGTAGAGCCAAAGCCTTGAGCACCCCAGTTCCAATCGCCGGCAATGAAGAAACCATTATTAGTGGCAGATATCTTACGATAAACTATATTACACCACTTACCATCACCATTATCGGGTGTATCGAAGTAAGCGAAAATAGATTGACTATCGTTACGGAGTAATAGACCTACCTTAGTCCATGCATCTGTACCGATTTTAGAAGGCGACTTAATGTCAACAGAGAAGATAAAGTTGGATGCATAAGCCATATCCTTAGCATAGATAGCTTGCTCGCCATCAACTGTGTTGTAAGCAATAGAGCCATCCTCTGAGAATGACCAGCCTGAACTGTATGCATAATATCCGTCGATATCACCAAGTTCCGTACCCTCGATTCTTGCTTCATAACCGATAGCTTGGAGAATTTGCTTACCCCAAATAGGATATCCGTATTCTTTAGACATGTGCAATCCGTCATAGAACATATTGACACGAGTGTTGCCATCAGCATCTACACCAACATTGGTAACGTCGATATAGGATACCTTATCCATATCTTTTACATACTCTTTTACTAAGTTGTTCATCTTATCATATTCACCACACTTGCCTGCGAACATGGTATTATGAATCAAGCTTACCCAGTAGATTTCAGCATCGGGGAATGCTTCCTGATAAGCGGAGATCATATTCTTAAAACGCTCGAATGCAATCTCTGCAGTGGTATTACCGTCATCGATATCGTTTACACCAATATGGAATACGAACTTAGAGGGAGAATAAAGCTTCTTTACATAGTTAACCTTATCGATCCAGTAGTTGATTTGAGTACCACCTACACCGATATTAGCCTTAGATTCGATAGCAGCGGTATGATATTCGAAACCGAAGCTATTCCAGAAATCCATATAGCTGTCACCAAGGAACAATACATCAATAGGTTGATTAACAAGATCTTTGCGGTGAGAAATGAACTCTTCATCATTTACATCATCTGTTGCAGAATAGTTAGAAACCTCTAACGTATAACCAAAGCTCTTGAATCCGATAACTGCATTGTCATCAACTTCAAATGCCGATTCAGCAACGAGACTATCATTACAATACATATATACCATGCCATCATATGCGGTAAGCGCAAGATCAATAGTCTTAGTTGAAAGATTAAACTTGCCCTCGGTTCCGCTGATAGTGGTCCAGTTACCCCATGCCTTAGGTGCTAAGTTGTAGCCTAATGCTGTACCGTTAACATTATCGATAACAACATCACCGTTACTTCCAACAAATGCATCTACATAGAAGAAGAAGCCTTGTTGAGAACCTCCGTTGAATAACATCATACCAAATTTACCCCATCTTTCTTCGGTATTAGCAATACCTGTAAGCTTAAAGGTAGCTTTAGCATAAATGTTTTGACCTTGTGCACGATATAAAACAACATTATTATCTGCATTGTCATGACCGTCAAGAATAGCTACACGGTCTGTATAATTTTCGCTGTCCTTAGCGTAGTCTTTGGAAAGGTCCCAGTATCTACCGGTTTCAATATATGTGTCGCCTTGTCCAAGTTGACCTGCACCATACTTATAGTAGTTATTGCTGAAGGAACCGTCTGCATTCAATAAAGGATATGTATCGGCATTAGTAATCTCACCGTTTCCATATATAGCAACGCTTGGAGCAATATTCTTATCTGCATTGGATAATGTGAGCAATAAAGTAATATTACCCTCAATCTGCTCTTTTGTTCCGCCTAATTCCTCATAAGATACGGAAATATTAGCAACGTAACCCTTAACACCATTTGCACCTACCCAAGGAGCGATGGATGCGTTGAGTTCAGCATCTTGATCTACATATTCGCCATTTTGAGCGACAAGTAATTTAATTCCATTGATAGCTGCAACGATTCCTTTGTTATTAGCACCGATAGAACCGTTAGCAGTTTGGTTAGCACCGATATATGCAGCGATACCGTCGGTAGGATATACTACGGAATCCTCTACATATGCTACGAGCTTAATACCGTTCTCTTCATAACTTGCGAAGAATTTACCCTTTGCGGTCTTACCAGCATAAGCTTGTGCGCTTAGCGATACGCCACCCTCGGGAGCCTCTGTGGTTACAGCACCCTCAACCAACTCAAATGATGCACTGATTACAACATTACCTTGAGGAATTTGGAAGGAATAAACTCCCTCTACGGCTTCGATGACCTCGTCGTTAGCCTTAAGCGATGCAAGCTTATAACCATATTCAGGTTCTACTGTCAATGTGATAGTATCGCCTGCGTTACCGCCTGCAGCACTTGCACTTATTGAACCGTGCTCGATGCTTTCGGGTAATGTTACGGTATATGCCATTTTTTCAAATGCTGCCTCTATATTTACATCGTGCTCGGGCATTTCAAAAACTGCAGTTCCGTCTGTTACCACAAGAGCTTCACCATCTACCTTGACATAGGAAAGTTTATAACCTGCGTCGGGAGTAACTGTGAGAGTCACTTGTTCGCCAGCCTCTGCGGATGATTTATCTACAGATATGCTGCCGTTTGCTATTTCTCCTATGTTCACGTTGTACTTGGTCACACCACAAGCACTCAGCAAGCCGAGCACGAGTACAAGAACGAGAGCTATAGCAATAATGGATACTCTTTTTCTCATAGAATTTGCCTCCTAATAAAATTTTTTAAAATTTGAGCATTTTTTGCTCTTAAGTTACTTAATAATTACCATCCCGTTTCCTATCTCGACTTCACTATAACAGAATCGGCGATCCCCACTCGGTCGAGTTTCATCGGTATGACAGTGATATACCATAATATCACGGTCACCATCCTTGAAAAACATAGAGTGCCCTACTCCGCATGTATCACCTTCAATTAGCTGACAGACAGGCTCTTCAATCTTGACAAATTCACCTAACGGACTCTTACCCAAGGCAAGACCAATTCCGTAGTAACGACTATCAAAGCAATTTGCAGAATAAGTCATATAATATATTCCATCTCGTTTAATTACAAATGGAGCTTCGTTCCAAAGGTAGTATTCTTTTAGATCCTTATGAATCCATTCGTCAAGTAAGGATGCGAGAGGTGCGGTGTATAGCTTAGATTCCCACGGCTTCACAGGTTCAGCAAGAAGCACAGGATCGGATATTACACGAGTTAAGGTTTTATCGAGTTTTACACCATAAATACGGCTCATATGGATACCGCCAACAATATTATCGCTACAATCACGGGAATAATATAAATACGAATTACCGTCATCATCGATAAAACAGGTTGCATCTATGGTAGAATAGCCGTAATCGAACATCGGCTTATTATATACATCTATAAAAGGACCTAAGGGCGAATCAGCTACAGCCACACCAATGCGTAAGCCGTTCGATTCTCTATCTCTTGCGGAAAAATGCATTACGAATTTACCGTCATAGCGACGAACGACCTCAGGTGCCCAAAAGCAGTTGATACCAAAACTATCGGGAGAATGATAGCAAAGTCCATGAAGAGCTAAATTATTAATGTCGGTTCCATACCAAACCTTGAAACCGTCGGGCGCACCTGTAGCATACATATAGTAAAAGCCCTCATGATAGAGGACAAAAGGATCTCCGATACCAGTAATGTCAGTTTTTACAATCTTCATAGTGTCATCCGTTGCTCACCCGTCGGCAAGTCTTTTTTTTACAAAATAGGGGTTCGTTTCAAAAAGACATAGTCTTTTATTTTCCACATTTACTTGAACGTTCAAGTATATATTTTTTTCGGGTAACTCGATTAATGCTTTAGCAATTCTGTCATCAAGTGACATTCTTACAAAGTCAATCGTATACCCGATCACACTTCAATTATAACATAGGTTTTTGCCCTTGTCAATACCCAATTTTTAGAGATTCCCTATTTATAATATGTTTCATATATAATTGTTATCCTTGAATTATTAATTATGAATGCATTTATCGATGCGAGATGCCTACTGACAAACCCCTCATTTAAATAACAAGGAATACGCTCCCAATGCTAACGCATTGCCCTATCGGGTTCGTCTACAAACTTTGTTTTCCGCTCAGTATGACATGATATTGTTTTTTCGTCCGCTGTTACCAAAGGAAATATTATGTTTTTTAGAAAAAAAGTGCCACGATACTATTCGTGACACTTTTTTTCTTTATGGACTTTTTACAGCTGTTTTTCTTAATAGCCTTTTACAGTTCAATTTTTGTTGATTTAAAAATATACTTATTTCTTTAATCAAGAGTTGTGATAATTATTCGATTTCGGAAAGAAAGTCCTCGGCATTCCTAATCAATTGATAATCGGAAAGCTTAACCGATTCGAGATAGAATGCTTCTTTTGTTTCTTCGTTCTTATATACATCATAACGAGTGCTATTGTAATCGCAGAATACTACCTTGAATGCTGCACTGTAATTTGTTACGATTACATAATCTGTACTACTTCCGTCCTTTCTGCTGAAGTAACCATAATAGAATGAGGTGTCCTCGTCATCGGAACTAAAAATACTGCTAAGAGAGTAAATTCCGAGTGCCTCAATATTATTGCCCATTCCGTCGAAGGAGTAGGATTGAGCCAAAGCACCGTCATTTATCCAAGTACCACGCAAGTGGTCAGGGGCTAAAAGATAGCTATAATTCCAAGTTTCGGTGCCTGTGGTTTCGTCGGTAGATATAGAATCATAGTTAAACCAATTCAAGCGTAACGATAATACGAATGCATTCTCATCAATTTCAATAATATAGAGTGTATTACTTTCGTCAACAACCCAAGCGAGGTATCCTTCCTTCATTACGAAATCTGCCTCGTGAAGCTTTTCCTCGTTATTGATATTGAGCGGTAATAAGCCCTTTACATGTTTATCAAGATTCATAGAACCGATAACGGCAAGATCCTCATAGTAACCGCTTATTGCCCAAGAACCTGTGAATGCTGTCTTTTCACCAAGAATTACGCTATTACCGTTAATGCTAAGGCTATAATTTCTACCACTCTCGGATGTAACAATCGTAAGTGCACCTACTTGCGATTCACCGTCATAAACAACTGCGACAGTTTCACCTGTTCCAAGTGCATACTTATAAGTCTTATCTCCAATTACAAGCTCACCGTCGTCGAGATGTCCTCTTCCGTTGAATACATATTCGTTATTGTCATCATCGATAAATATCTTATCTCCGAGTGCATCCTTTCCGCTATATACAATTTCTTCTTCCGCAAAGGCAATTTTAACAGTCTTGGTTTCTTCGTTGTATGAAATAGAGTATCTTTCGTTATTGTAGAAGAAATAACCATTCAATGTACCGTCTTCAAGAGCATATTCTATATTGTCACCATTGATATTGATGATTCCCTTAAGTGCAAGGTTTATATTTGAATATGAACCATAACCGTTGAAGTTGATAATAGCAAACTGCGGATCTTCGGTATTTGCGACCCATTCACCCCTATATTCGTCGGCACGATATAAGAAATAATTTACTAAATTACTCACACTTGGATTATAGAAGGATCCACGGAGAGCAGTTGAATTATAGGACAGGATGCCATAGATCTCGTTTTGATAATAAATACAAATTTGAGTTTCGTCAAGCGTATCTGTATAATAGGTTATATCGAAGATCTGTTCGCTTATTCTACCGTTTTCTCTCTTAACCTCGAATACGAGTCTACCTGTACCGTTTCCGTCAATGGTCAAGCCGTTAAGCTCAAGTCTAACGGTATTATCGCTATTAGACCAAACACCGCTGTAGCTATTTTCTTTACCATAGATTACATTGGCGCCGTCCTTGCTGATAACTAATAAGCCGTCTGAACCGATATATGCTTCACTACCGTTATCCAAAACTAACTTATCGCCGTCAACCGTATACTTACCGGAACCGCTACCAAGGAGCTTGGGGAATGAAGAACCGGAAGATTGGTCATAGTGATATCCATAATAGATATATTCCCAGTTACCTGCACCGTCAAAGGTGTATTCTTTATGAGATAGAGAAGAAATATTCCAAGTACCCTTAAATTTGTCGGTAGCAGATAAGGAAACACCGTCTATCACGGTAGGAATACCGTTTGTTAATGTACCCTTTAAGCTATTTCCAAGTATATTGAGAGATAATTCTCCGTCCTTAATAGAATACTCAAAATCATCGGGAATTCCGTCGATGGTTAGTAAGCCTGTACAATCAGCATAGAATGTATAGATATAAGTTTCATCGTTTTTAACACCGAAATATGAGCCTATAACAGCCTTATCGGATGCACGAGCATACAATGGGCTTTCAAAGGGGATCAAATATACTTCTTCCGAGGTTTCTTCGTCTACATAGGAGCCACCGAAAATCATTAAGCCGTTATCGGTAATAAGACCCTTAAATGTGAAGCTTTGTTGATTTTCAAGTGAGCTTGTGCCGTAATACTTAGCAAAACGAGCACTGTAGAATAATAAAGCGTGTCCGTCATAGGTATATACGCCGGTATACTTTCCATATGCATCCTCGATAACATAGGATAAATCAGACGAAATGGTCAATTTAATAGCAGAATTACTTGTATTACCCTTTGTTTGAGATTCGATATAATACGTGCCCTCGACCTCTTTATAATCTGCAAAACCGCCATACAAGGTGATATTTCTTGTTGGGGTATATCCATAAGGAACTGCAATAGTGCATTCTTTATCGAAGAAATAGCCGTATGAGGTGTAACCGTCCTTAGCAATAACTGTTTGAGGCATACCCTCAGCAGAATTTGACAGATTAACGATGTACCAGAAGCTCATTGATTCGTATTGATCGGAGACGGTAACTGTGATAGTATTTGATTCGCCACCGTCGGCAACCTCTACTACATTATCGCCGAAATCAAGGGTAATCTCATAGGTATAGTGCTTAATCTCGCCATCGGAGGAAGAGCTGTTTACACTGTTGATAACAGGATATTTACCATTCTCAAATATCCAGTCAATGTCATGCCAAAATAGCTTAGAGGTGAGTTGTTCGGGAACGGTCGGATCGAATTCACTGCTTTCACCTTGAGGTACATAGTAGCAGTTAAATATGGATGCAACATTAGAATCGAACGCAGTTTCTTCAAGCTCTTCTATACGACCTACTATCTCACCGGTATGTTTATAATTAGCGCCAAGGGAAGCGGCTGCGCTTATGTTACCTGTAGCAAAGGAGTCTACAATCGCTGTATCTATTTGAGCAAAGCCAACCAATCCACCAGCATATGCGTGGCAATACTCTTCGGATGCATTGGTATCTGTAATTGTAGTTTGAGCACTGATATTACCGAGTGCATAGCAGTTAACAATAGATGTATATTGACCTAACAAGCCTGCAATACCGCCGGAATTGAAAGCACCTGTTACATTACCGGTAGAATAACAGTTAGTAACGGTTGCAACAACAGATTCATCCTCGGAATACACATAACCTACAAGACCGCCTGCAACAAAGGTCGTACCGGCTCTACAAGAAACATTTACATTTGTAGTAGAACAATAGCTTACCTTAGAGAAGAAGGGATATTGATACGCACGCTGTAGACCGACTAGACCACCTGCATAAGAGAAGTGGTTAGCATCGCCGAATATCTCGACCTCGCCGTCACTTGCTTCACAAAGAATCATAGATGCACCGAAGCCTTGACCTACCATAGAGCCTACGATGATTGTACTTCCGGTATTATTTGCAGTAACGGTAAAATCGGATATCTTAAGATTATAGATCGTACCGCCCGAAAATCCTAATAAATCATATGCTTGAACAATACCGAATAAACCGATAAAATCATTATTAGATTCGATAGTAAAATTAGATATTGTATGACCGTTTCCGTTGAAATATCCACCGAAGAAGGAGTGATCTGTGCTACCGTCACCGATAATATCGATCTGCTCGCCGTGGAAATCAAGGTCTTTTTCCAAAGAGTAGTAACCGAGAACGCTCATCGTATTATTATCCGCACCACCGTTAATGACCTCTGCCATTTTGATAAGGTCGATAGGCTCATTGATAAGGAAGGGGGCTTCTAATGTACCTGTACCCGAGCTTAACAACTGAGATTCAGCCTTGGTGATACCGCTAATAGATACGGTAATATCCTTATAAGCATTGTTTAAGGTACAAGAATAAAGATATGTGTCCTCATCATAAGAGATGGTTCTTTCTCTATCGTATATCTTAACCACGGGAGTTCCTGTATAGAAAACATTTACTTCAAAGGTAAATACTGCGGACTCACCGCTTTTAATAGAAGTAGGATTACCCTCGGAATAAACTATTCCTTCTACTTCCTCGTAGCTTATAGAATAGGTTTTAGGTTCTTGCGGTGTAGGCGAAGGTGTAGGTGTAGGTGTATTCTCTTGACAAGCAATAAAAACTATCGAGAGAGATAGAACCAAAGCTATACACGCAATTAATAACAAATTTTTTCTTTTCATAAATTTCTCCATATGTTATTGCAACCATAGGTATGCAAGAAAGAATAGCATCCCGCATGCCAATATCACGCATAGCACAAATGGCAATACCGCAAGAAAAGCACCTTTATACATGGCACGCTTTTCTTTTCTGGTCAATTGGACCTTTTGTTGAGGCTTTTTTTCGGCATCAGCCTTCTTTTTAGAAGGATCGTACCATCTAAAGCCATCAACATTCATATCGGCTATCGTTGTTTCGGTATCGAGATCATCGTATTTCTTTTTTGCCATATGATTACCTTATTTATCTGAATTAGTATCTGTACCTTTAGATTCGTTTTTGTCGCTCTGCTCTTGGTTGGCTAATTCCTCTTCCAATTTCTTTTGAGCTAACGCTTCTTCGTACTCAGCATTCTTTTCGTCGGAATTGTAAAGGTGACAAGCACAGAAATGACCGCTTTCAACCTCTCTATATTCGGGATCGAAGTGCTTACAAATCTCCATACAGCTACCGCAACGAGTGTGGAAACGGCAGCCTAACGGCGGATTTACGGGGGATGGAATATCGCCTTGTAGGATAATCCTATTCATTTTGACATGTGGATCGGGTACAGGGACAGCTGAGAACAACGCTTTAGTATATGGATGCAAGGTATTCTCAAATATTTGCTCCTTAGTAGCGTACTCAACCATCTTACCCAAATACATTACTCCGATATTATCAGAGATGTGCTTAACAACAGAAAGGTCGTGAGTAATGAACACATATGCCAAGCCCAATTCACGCTGTAGATCCTTAAGCATATTGATAACTTGCGCTTGAATGGAAACATCTAATGCCGATACAGGCTCGTCACAAATAACAAGATCGGGCTTCAATGCCAACGCTCTTGCTATACATATTCTCTGACGCTGACCGCCCGAAAATTCGTGAGGATAACGCTCGAAATAGTGAGGTTGTAATCCGCACATTTCCATAACCTTCAATACATATTCACGGTAATGTGCTTTATCAACTATTTTATGTTCGAGTGCAGCTTCGCCTATAATCTCGCCTACTCTCATTCTTGGAGATAAGCTTGCATAAGGGTCCTGGAATATCATCTGCATTTGAGGACGAAGTCTATCGAATGCCCTATTGGATATCTTAGAAACCTCTTTACCCTTAAACCATACCTCTCCGCCTGTTACATCATACAAGCGTAAAAGTGTACGACCCATGGTTGTCTTACCGCATCCCGATTCACCTACGATTCCTAAGGTCTTGCCCTTTTCTAAGGTGAACGAAACATCATCAACTGCCCTCAAATACTTAGTAGGACGACCAAAGAAATCGGTATCGATAACGAAATATTTTTTTAAGTTCTTAACCTCAAGTAATGGAGCCTCTGTTTCAACAGCATCTACATCGGCTTCTATCTCTAACTCTTCGGTATTTTTTAATTGAATATCATCAGTCATTTTCGGTCTCCTTGGCATCTTCGTATAAATAACATGCTACCTTGTGGGTATCGCTTACGCTGATAAGCTCGGGATATTCGCCTGCGCACTTTTTCATACAACGCTCACAACGATCACGGAAATAACAGTAGTCGGGCATATCTACAGGATTGGGAACGAATCCCGGAATACAATATAACTCGTCAGTTTCATCTGCTACAGTCGGTTTACTCTTTTGTAAGCCGATAGTGTATGGATGCATAGGACGGTCGAATATATCCTCGGTCGTACCCATCTCAATAATTTTTCCTGCATACATAACGACTACATAATCCGCCATTTCGGCAACTACGCCTAAGTCGTGGGTGATTATAAGAATACTCGATTTATTCTTTTCCTTGATATCTCTCAAAAGATCAAGTATCTGCGCTTGAATGGTAACATCTAATGCTGTTGTCGGCTCGTCCGCAACGATAAGCTTAGGATCGCAAATAAGCGCCATGGCTATCATTACTCTTTGTCTCATACCGCCCGAAAGCTCGTGGGGGTATTTCTTATAAACAGCCTCGGCATCTGCAATTCCTACACGATTGAGCATCTCTATACTACGAGCCTTAATCTTATCCTTAGGAAGATCGGCTATATGAAGCTTGGATACCTCGTCAAGCTGATAACCTATAGTAAATACGGGATTTAGCGACGTCATAGGCTCTTGGAATATCATAGCAATCTCTCTGCCTCTTATGCTCCTCATTGCATCGGTAGGCATTTTTGCTATATCGAGAACCTTTTCTTCCATTTCAAATAATGTTCCGCCTAAAGCGTTTTTCGCCTTGACCGGCTTACCCTTTTCGTCGAGCTTGACTTGATCGCCGTCTAACTCATAGATGGGTATCTTCTTACCGTTAGCATCATATTTAAAGGAATTAGATCTAAATCTTATAGAACCGTCAACAATCTGACCGCTTGGTCCTTGTACGAGTTGCATTAAAGATAGAGATGTAACACTCTTACCGCAACCCGATTCGCCAACTACGCCTACGGTGCTTCCCTCGGGTACTGAGAATGTAACACCGTTGACCGCCTTAACAACACCCGCATCAGTGTAAAAATAGGTTTGAAGATTATCGAATTCTACGAGATTGTTAGGATCCTTCATTTCAGTGACAAATTCCGATTCTACTACCTTACGCTTTTTAAGCTTCTCGTAGTATCTCATTTTCTCACGGTTGGACTTTGCTATCGCTCTCGATTCCTTGGCGGATATATAATGTTTCTTTTTATCTGTATTATTTGCCATAGCTCTACCTCTTACTCTTCGGATCGAATGCGTCACGCAAGCCGTCGCCGACGAAGTTAAACGCAAGTATTGCAAGTGTTATACAAATACCGGCAGGAACCCAGAAATTCGGATAACCGTTTAGATATTCGGATTTAGTCGCATAATTTATCAGCGATCCCCATGTTGCAGAATTCAAGGGTGCACCAAGACCTAAGAAGCCTAAGGTTGCTTCGGTAAGGATGATGCTGCCTAAGCCAAGAGTCATGGAAACTATAAGCTGAGGAAGTACATTGGGGATAAGGTGTGAGAATATCTTTCTACGTGTAGATAAGCCTGCACATTTAGCGGCAAGCATAAATTCTTGCTCTCTAAGTGAAAGTATCTGACCACGAACAAGTCTTGCTGTACCTGCCCAACCTATAAGGGTAAGTATACCCATCATATAGTATAAACGAGAAATATCCTCTATACCCAATGAGGTGAACATTGCGGAAATGATAAGCATGATAGGAATGGTCGGTATGCAGTATAAAATATCAACTATACGCATAATGACTTGATCTACCCAGCCACCAAAGTAGCCTGCTAAACCACCGAGTATAACGCCTATAATGGTTTCGATTATAACGACAACCAAGCCGATAGTAAGCGAAATTCTACCGCCGTACATTAAACGAGTAAGTAGATCTCTACCCATTTCGTCGGTACCTAACCAGTGATTAGATGAAATGTCGCCCTTAATGTTTGAGGTCGTAGGTGTAACTGTAATGAAATATGCTGTCACTTCTTTTGGACCATCTTCAGTTTGGATCTCGTAAGTGATAGGTGTAGTAACGATTATATCATTACCACGAGATTCATCCATCGAGTCCTCTGTCCACGGCGAGAACAACGGTCCTACAAATGAGAACAAGAATAGGAATATCAATGTAACCAGACCGAAAACGGATAGTCTTGAACGGAAGAAACGCTTAAGAACGGTCATTCCAGGAGATAATACCTTAACTCTATCGGTAAGGTTTTCACCATGAAGTTCGTCCGAGCTTTCCTTAGCGGTCAACTCATGACCTACATCATGTTCGGAAACAGCTTCATCCAAAATAACATTATCTTGGTTAAGCTCTTTATTTTCTAATTCGCCAAGATCGGCTTTCGACATATTTATTTCTTGAAAATTATTTCTATTTTCGTCCATATTAAGCCTCCCTTAGTTATTTTCCGAGCTTGACTCGTGGGTCTACCACAGCATACATCAAGTCGGTCAAAAGTATACCTATGACTGTTAACACGGCAAGGAACATATTATAAGCCATAATAAACGGCACATCGCCTGCTAACAAGCATTGATACGCTACATTACCTATTCCGGGTAAGTCAAACACTGTTTCTGTAATCATTGCACCGCCGAAAAGGCTGGGGATGATACCTGCCAAGGTGGTAACAAGAGGAATAAGTGTATTTCTAAAAACATGTTTATATACAACGGTATTTTCAGATAAGCCCTTTGCTCTTGCAGTACGGATATAATCGGCGTTCAACACCTCTAAGGTATTTGTACGGGTATAACGCATCATAGATCCTACCGACAAAATAGTAAGAACTGCGATAGGTAGTATACAGTGATAAACTCTATCAAGGAAATCGGATGAACCGATACCACCAGCAGGGAACCAGCCGAGATCTACTGCGAAGATCTTAATGATAAGACTTCCGAAGAAAAAGGAAGGGAATGAAATACCGATCATTGTCAGTATTGTAGTTATATAGTCCAATTTACCGTATTGGTTACATGCAGCCTTGATACCTAAGGGAATAGCTATCACTAATTGTAGGACAAGAGATACGAGCGATATCGTAAAGGATAGACCCATATTTTGCATGATGACCTCGGAAACAGGACGGTTATGCTTAAACGATTTACCTAAATCACCCTTGACAAAATTGCCAAGCCAATTACAGTAACCCGCCACGATACTTTGAACTGCTACACCGGCTTTTGAGGTGGTCTTGATATTACCGTTTTCATCGAGAGCAGGCTCGCCGTCTCTAAATACCTTGTTCCAAAGATCGCTATAGCCTTGCTCTTGTGCTTTTTCGATATCCTCGAGGTTACTATCAAGCATAATTTGCTTAAGCTCCTCAGAGTTGACCTCGACATTTGTATGTGTTGAATAATACTGATTCTCTATATAGTTTACAGGCATCAGTCTTACCAATGTATACAATATCACCGATACACCGAACAGCATCAAAAGTGCTAATAAAATTCTTTTCGTTACATATTTTACCATTGTTTTTTTCCTTTTAAGGGGTTTGTTTTTAAACGGCATTTTGTCGCAGAATGAAAATTCTGCGACAATGTCGTGTTTGTTTTGCTTTTATTTACCGATATTTATCGGCTATTATCAAATTGTGTTTAGTTGTAGTTCAACTCCCAAATTCTTTCTGTAGGACTCGAATACTTGAGATCTTTTTCTTGGTTCATTGTAGAAACATCGATTACATCTTTATTATATACAGCTAAGTCTTTACGCTGATAGCATGGGAATTCAATAGCGAGTTCCATGATAAGGTCAAGTGCTTCTTCATAGATAGATGCTCTATCGGTGATGTTATTAGTTTCTCTTCCCTCATCGATCAAATCACTTAGTTGATATACGATCTCCTTCTCTCTTGGATAGTTATCTGTATTTAGAATACCGTCATAGTTCCAGTTCTTAACATTGGTGGTCTTACTGTCCTTATGGTAGATCTGGAATAAATCAGGGTCGATAGTAGATGTCCAAGCAGCTGCCCATACAGCAAGGTTACCTGTAGCAAGTTTCTTAAGTGCAGATACATCGGTACCTACCGTTATATCGAAGCCATGCTTATTGAGAAGCTGTCTTGCTTTCTCAAACATCTTATAAGAGGGATGGTCTGTAGTATCGCCGGCAATAGTGAACTTAAATTTAAGTTTATCGCCCTTAGCGTTAACATAAATACCGTCAGAACCCTTGGAATAACCTGCAGATTCAACTAATGCCTCTATCTTTAGACCGGTGGAATCGTAAGCATACTTACGCTCAGCATTGTTAGGATATGCCCAAGATAGCTTAGTCATCGGTACATTGATAACCTCAGCCATTGTACCGCCGTAGTATTCACCGATAACGGAGGATGTATCGAGTGCCATCATGATAGCTTGACGAACTTCAAGATCCTTAACATATTTAGGATTGATACCTACATAACCGTAACCGTTAGTCTTATACTCTTTTACGGCAAGGTGATTGTATTTAAGAGCGGAAGCCTTATTATCTGGAGTAGCTGAAGGTGTTCCGTAATCGATCTCTTGAGTTGTCAAACGGTTAAGAATGTTATTCTCACTCACTTCTTCGTAAATAAATCTTCTTATCTTCGCATTGGTGATACCCTCACCCATGGTATAGAAGTAATCGTTACGCTCGAAGTAGACCTTTTTGTTTTTCCAGAAGTCGGATGACTTAACCTTTGAAGGATCACTGCTTGCGTTACCTGCTTCGTTGGAAGCTCTATATGCGCCTGCACCTACAGGAAGAGCATTCTTTTCTTCCGAATTCAAAACATTGTCAAAAAAGTCTTTATCACGAGCTCTTACACCGTAAGGATAGTTTTCTTTATCAGCAAGTGTAGCAGCATCGGAATAGTAATGCATTGGGCTTACCGTGAAAGCAAAGTTCCAAATAGCTTTGGGATCTATACCGTTGATAGTGATGCACAAAACATCATGTTCTTCACCCTTAAGGTCTACTTTATTTACACCGTCAAAGGTAGTAACCTTTTTGGTTGTGATACCGCTGATACTCTTAACAGAATCTGTATTTCCCTTATAATAGTTGGATTGCTCCTCTAATGTCCATTGATCGAGCATCGTACTACCTGTGCTCATACCGTATAAAAGGGTAACGATATTGTTTTTAATTGCCTTATCACTTGCATATGCATCGTATACGAAATTGATAGCATAGTCCTTCTTAATATAAGAAACAGCTGTATTTTTATCGCACTCGTACTTAGCCATATACTCGGCAATAGTGTCTTCGTTACTTGCTGCAGCATTGATGCTGTTAGCATAGTCATTATTATCGTCTAAGTTGGTATAATACTTACCATTTTCATCCTTCTTAGCTACATCATTACCTTGATTATTCTTTTCGGTCTTAATGCTTACCAAACCTTCGATAAGATAGAATGATTCCCAGTCTTCGGTAAATCTATAATCCTTATAGGAGGATTCGAGTGTACCCTCGTTAGAGGTCCAGTCACTTTGAAGATCCTTCTTGAATTGCGCACGGATAGCTTCAATATCCTTTTGAATACTATCATCCATTTCCTTTTCGTTATCAGCCCAAGCCATGAGGTTAGAGAAGCGTTGTTCAGCCATTGCTCGGAATGTTTGCTCAATTTCGGAATCGGAATCATCGGTCAATGTAGGGTCATTATTACGATAAGCCTTTAAGCCTTGAATATCTACAGAGTACATTGTAGAGGAACCGCTGTACATAGGATCAAGGTATACATACATATTAAATAAAACATCAGCAATGGTGAGATCTACGCCGTCAGAGAATTTCATACCATTCTTAATAACGAATTCGTATGTTGTATGATCTATCTCTCCGTCTTCTGTTTCATTATTGTGTTTATCATAAGAGATAATCTTATAATCTAATGTAACAACAGGCTCATTTTCTCCGCATGCAACTTGTCCGTCATTGGTAGTACCGAGCATACCTACTTGGGTAAAGCCTGCAACACTGGAGTCGGTAGCACTTGTCGTGAAGAACGGGTTAAATGTACCGTCCAAAGCACTTATCGAGAATGTGATAGGACGAGTTTCGGGATCGTATTTTTGATCCTTATTAGTCGGTTTTTTCTCTTCACATCCTACTGCTACTAATACAGTGGACAATAACAGCATAACTGCAATCGCACCTGTTAATAACTTTTTCAAAAGATTTTTCATTTATGGTCTCCTTAATTAGGTTTTAGTTTGTTTGGCCCTTGGAAACGATGACCTTGAATTCTAGTTCGTTGATCAGCTCTATTCCCTCGGAAGATGCATTTATTGATATGATAGGGAGTTCTGTAACAAGGGTAGGATCGCTACCGTTAAGAGTTACATCTCCGTATATTCTTACTTTTATCTCACCGCCATCTATTTTTAGATTTTTAATGGTCGCACCGTCTTGGATTTCCTTAGCAAGGAAGCTTGCACTGATAGACGCATTAGCGGGCTTAGTTCTATTGTTATATTCAACCTTGAAATCCTTAATGGTAAGGTCTGAGATTTTAGCATCATTGGTAATGGTACCGAATAACGATGCATGGCCGCCTTCACTGACCGAAACATTTCTAACGGTCAAGCCGGTAATAGTATATCCGTTACCCCTTATTTCACCGCTGAATACAATGTTTTCTACATTCGTTATCTGTTCATTCGATGCATTGATGTCATTTTTGATAAAGAACTTACCGCTGTTATTAGCAACAGAGAACATCTGATAAAGTCCTGTTTGATTTTCGATAACAGTCCATTCGTCACTAAGGTATTTAGCGTAAATCTGAACGTTTTCGTTTTCACTAGAGTTTTCTACGGGCCACTCTACAATTCTCGTACAATCGATATCGTAGTAATACTCTGCCAACACATAGCCATCCGGTCCCGTTCTCTTATTAGTCATAGGATCTCTTGAAGGCTTGCTTACTTTACCCGACACATCAAATTGATAGGATGAAACAACATCTCCGCTCTTATAGGTGGTACCGTTATAAGTCAACTCGTTAGATATTACAGACTCGTTTGCAAGTAATATCTCAAGCTTAGTATCGGCTAACCATTTGGCACCTATGTGGATAACATCACCCTTTTCAAGTGGTTTAGTGAAATCGAATTTTTGATCGGTTAGCTTGATTAATCCCTTTTTTTCATCCTCATAGATCACATTACCGTCTGAATCGGTTTCGGCATAATACCAGCCGACGAGAGAATGCTTATCGTACTTGAGAATGATATCACCGTAAATAATGTTATCACTGCCCAAATTTAGTGCATAACTACCGTCCTGATAGCAAATAAGAGCCTTATTATCATTATTATTAAACTCTCCGCCATTGGCGTGATATGTGATATCAACAGTCAAATCATATCTATCCTTTTCGGATTCGAGGGTATGGGATTCGCAAGCTGATAAAATAAACAGCCCGCAAATCGCAATACACACAACTAATATGATCTTTTTAATCTTAGAACTCATTAGTTTTATTCTCCATCTTTGTTATTTTGATCGGAATCGTCATCAGAAGTTTCTTCATTAACTTCTATCTCGGTCTCTTCCGATTTTATTTCTGGCTCATCGTTATCGACGATAACGCCGTTTGCCTTTTTCTTTTTGAGTACAAGTAGGATAGCAACAACAACGCCTGCAATAGCTACTACAGCAGCTACGGCAATTCCTACGATAGCGCCAACCGATAACTTATCGGAATCGGAATCAGTACCGGGGTCGGGAGTAGGATCTGGAGTAGGATTAGGAGCATCTGCCGATCTAACATTTACTACTACCCAAACATCCTCTTCTATATCGCCGTCGGTATATCTTACAGTAACATCGAGATAGTAAGATTTCAATTCACCGGTGGTGATAAGCGTCAGCTTACTTGGATCTGCAATATCGGTAGAACCGTCATCATAATGGATAATAATCTCAAGTCCGCTCATATCGAAGTATTCACCCTCGACATAGTCTTTCTTATAGCTACCCTCGGTATATGATAGGTTTGTAATATTAACAGCAATATCATATGCAGGTTTAACTTCGTTACGAAGTTTGATCTCGGCTTGCTCTAATTTCTCGATCAACGATGCGTCGATATACTCGAGCTGAGCCTCGTCACGGATACTTGCATACAATCTTCTTGCCTCTTGAACAAGCTTAGAATACTTTTCAACAGCTTCCTTGTATGTTTCTTTGTCACCCGATTGAGCTGCATTCATCCAAGAAGTCAAATCGTCCTCGGATGCGAATTGATCAATTGCAGTTAGGAACTCACGAGTATTGTCATCCATAACGACATTCGCTTTATTTTTCACGCCGAAGTACTTGGTATAAACGAAATTATCATAGCCAACACCGTTAGACGGATAGTTCATAACAAGCTCGCTCTTTTGTCCTACTAAATCGATATAGTAAACGAATAATGTATTAAAGTTACTATAATAGTAAGAATTAATAGCAGGATCGGTCAAGTCTACTTGATAGTCACTTACAATCTCGGAAACGATCTCTTTATAAACCGTTTCGAGAACGGGTGCGTTCACACTCTCAAAGGTGTACTCGACTATGCCACTATGGTAGAATGCACTGTCTCCAATATGCGCTACAGTATAAGGTAACACGACCTTAGTGATAGCTATCTCGTCACCAGCCTCTGAAACTACAACATCACGCTCTAAGCCAACGAATGCATAAGCTGCAATTCTTACAGTGTCTTCCAATACTGTAAAGGTATCGGAGCTATTGACTCTTGCTAAGGGGTAAGAGATAAGCTCATATCCACCCGAGGGAAGATTTCTATATAAAACGCCGTTATCAACAAAGAATACTTTATTATTCTCGCTGATTTCTACGCCCTTGAGTGATTCAGCATATGCGAATACACCGAAGCCAATCTCTTTAACTGTTTCTGCAATGTAGAACGATTGAATTTCGGTACTCTCAAATGCGGAAGTGGAAATAGACTCAACTACGGGAGCAGATATAGCAGTAACACCACCCCTACCGTTATCCATTGCAAATGCACCGGTACCAATCGTCTTAACATTAGGTAATTCAACTGTGGTAAGTGAATTACAATTATTGAATGCCATATTACCAACGGTAACTACATTACCAAGATTGATGTTTCTAAGTGAATTACAGCCGGTAAATGCATAATTTCCGATAACTGTAGCATTGCCGATGTCGACCTTTTTCAAAGACCTACATCCCATAAAGTAATAATCGCTGATAGAATCAATATCGGCTTTAATTACAACCTCTTCAAGCTTTGCTAAGCCTACGTACGATTGCCAGTTAATAACCGAACTTAAACGTTCGTAAGCCTTGAGTATCTCATAATCTCTTAGCGTTTCCTTATTATCGCCAAGCTCTTCCTCGACAATCTCGACAAGAGTGTACATTAATAAAACATTCTTATTGACAAAGGTATAATCTCCTATGGTCGTCGATTTCTCGCCAAACTCAACCTTTCTTAATGCACTTGCACCAACAAGCACGCATTCACCCATTTCTTCTACTGCAGGGAATACGATCTCTTCAAGAGAAGAACAGCCGTAAAGTGCATAATCACCGATATTCTTTACACCATCCGAAATGGTTATCTCGGATAGATTCGTACAGTTCATAAATGCATATGCGCCGATAGACTCTACATTCTTACCAAGAACGATGCTCTCTACCTTAGAGCCGGCAAATGCATATTTACCGATAGATGTAACAGAATCGGGTAAGTCAATAGATAATAGGTTAGAATTACGGAATGCCTCATCCGAAATGGTATTGATAGTTGATCCGCCAAATTCAACACTCGACAGCTTAGAGCCCTTAAATGCACCTACGCCTATATATCTTACGCTTTCGGGAAGGGTAACCTTAGCAATACTCGAATCGGCGAATGCATAATCGTTAATGGTGATAACACCATCGGGAACGATTATATTCGACATACTCTCCATAAGAGCATAAAGAACTGTCTTACCCTTATTATACAACACGCCATTCTCGATAGTATAAGCAGATTCATCACTTAACTTGATCGTAGCGGAATTGAATATCGAACCGCTCAGCTTAATCTGTTCAAAATCAAACGATGCAGGTAATACAATCTCTTTTAGTGAAATAGATCCGCTAAACACATTAGCACCGATCTCCGTCAATCCCTCAGGCAGTGTAATAGCTGTAAGCTTAGTATTGGCAAATGCTTGACTGCCGATGTAACGAGCGTGGAAACCGTCTACAAAGGTAACCTTACGAAGACCGCTGTTATTAAATGCACCCGCACCGATAACGCAAGCCTCGTCGGTATTAGCAAATACTACGGTCGATAGCTTAGTACAGCCGGCGAATGCGTTATTACCTACACTTGTATTATTCAATGTAATAGATGTCAATGCGGTACAACCATTAAACATTCTATCACCGATTGCTGTATATCTACCTGTCTTGACCTCGTTCAGCTTGGTACAGCCAGAGAAAACATCGGTTCCCGAAACGTGCATGCCTGTAAGGTCAACGCTTGTCAATGATGTACAGCCGCTGAATACTCCGTTAAATGCAGTACCGATAGCGGACATCTTACGAATTTCTTTGAGAGATGTACAGCCTGCAAATGCATAGTGACCAAGTGTGATGACCTTAACGTTACTTAGGTCTACAAGCTCGAGAGCTGTACAGTTTTGGAATGCAAAACGATATATAAGGTTAAGATCTGCATCTGCTATAGCTTGCTTTTCACGGCTTACGAAATAAACCGATTTAAGCTTAGGACATCCTACGAACGCATGCTCGCCAATATTGAGAACTGTCTTAGGAATGATGACCTCTTCTACATAATTGTTATATTCGAAGCAATCCTCACCGATATACATTATCGACTTATCGTCGGGAATCTCGACTATTGAATCGGTTCCTCTATAATGAGTCAATGTATAACCTGAAATTACAAACGGATCAAGTACGGTTATTCTAACAACTGCCGAATATGCCGTTTCTCTGCCATTAGCGTCGAGCAATACTGCCATGACGCTTGCTGTACCCTTTCTACCGAATGTAAGCTTACCGTCATTAACCGATACTATACTATCGTCAGTGGAACTCCATACTACGTTTATCCTATCCTTTGGATAATACCAAGGATCTGTTTCAATAGATAATGTAATATCCTGATCGGGATATAGGCTTACGCCGTAAGAGCCGGCAAGCACGATATTATCGTCATAATCGGATATCGTTCCAAACGACAATGTAGGTACCGACAGTCTCTTTTCGTTATTCGTTACGGTTACATTAATGGTTTTCTTAACGCCTGCACTGTTCATTACGGTTATCTTAGTAGTACCCTCGCCGATACCCACAATCTCACCGTTTTTAACTTGTGCGACGCTCATATTTTCAGAGCCCCAAGTATAATTTGATAAATTAGCGGAGCCTTCGTATACCAATGAAACTTTATGAGTCTCAAATATATCCAAGGTGATATTTTCTTCACCGTCAGCCAACTCGAAGGAATCGGGAGTAACGCTTACGCTTGCTTTACCGAGGTCGAGTGCATAAACACTGTGATTTAAAGCAAAGTCATCAACCTGAACATATAATTGATCCTTGTACTTATCGTAAATATCGGTAATTTCTATCGATACCGTGGTAGTACTGTTTCTTACAGTGCTACGGATAGGTACTACATAATCGGTAACCTGTTTTAGCTCGTTAGCCTTGCTATCATAGTAGCAAAGAAGAGCTGCTTGAGGATAATGGTTATCGTACACATCAAGATCAAGATAAATACGTTGTTTTTCCTTATTTCCATCCTTATAAGTGTTATATCTTACTCTAACATCCTCTATAACGGGTGCCTCATAGTCGGCATAGAAGTAGAACGAGAATGTTCCGTCGGGTTCCTTTTTATCTTCTTCACCATAGTCAAGATAGAACTCAAAGTTCATCTCATACTTACCGTTAGAAACCATACCATATTCAAGAGGAGGTAGCTCGAATTTGATATATCCGGGTACGCCACCGCCACCACCTTGGGAATAAGCTTTATTGATACGGTATGCGGTATTTTCGTACAACACCTCACCCGTCTCGGAATTGATCAAATTATATTCTACCTTACGTGCACCACGCTGTAAACCAACATATAAACCTCTAAATTGATATGCGGTCAAGTAGTTTTGAGGATCATCCTCGCCGTAGAACTCGTCATAGCAAGATACTGCGTTATGATCCATTGTGGTATATACTTGATCTACATTAGGATCTTGCAAATATGCAAAGGAGCCCATTGGCATAGAGTATTGATCGTTGTAGTAGGTCGTAAATGGTTGTGTAGCCCAAATACTTGCTTTGATCTTATCTTCATCCTTGATAGATGTATCTTGTTCGGATTCTGCAACCTCGTATGCCGAGTAATCGAGCATAGGAGCTTGAGTCCAGTCACCGTAGAAGCCCATAAACGGAAGTGTCAAGTCACATTGGGTATCATTCTCACTGATAAGATTGATAAAGCCCTCAACATACATACCGTTTATAAAGGATCTTTCAATATATTCCTTTTCGTTAGCAGACAAGGTAAGCGTTACCGAAATAGTCAAGGTCTTATTAGCTTCAACCGTAACTGTGTCGCCCGTTTGCTTAACGCCATCGACATACCAAATATATTTTTCTTCGCCTAAAAGGTGCGCCTTTTCTGCAACGGCTATATCATCGATAGCAAGCGTTTCGGTCATAAATATAGGATTTAATTTAAAAGATAAATCATTTGTACCGAAGTTTGCTATAGAGAAATCTACCGTATACACACCGTTCTTAGTCTTATCATCGCCAAGATTACGAAGAGGTCTAAAATCGATAGATGCATCATCCGTAAAGAGATATGCTCTCGTGCTTACCGCATTATTCAAACTTCCTAAGCCTGCACCTTGCTTACGAGGAGAATAAGGAAGATTCTCTTTATCATAAACGATATTGGCAGTACTCATAATGAGTTGGTTAATTCTTTGAGTAAGCTCATTAGTGTCTAATGTGGGTTGAGTGGTCTTTAGATAGCTTCTAATGATAGATACAACACCTGCCATATTAGGAGAAGCCATACTCGTACCACTTTGCTCACCGTAACCGCCGGGAACGGCAGATGTGATTTCACCACCGTGTGCGGTAATTTCGGGTTTTAACTTAAGGTCGGGAGTGACTCCCCAAGATGAGAACTCACTCATAAACGGACCTGCTTTCAACGATTTATCGATGGTAACCTTACCAACGCTACCGTTTTGCTTTGCATATGAAACCATCGCTTCGCCAACTTCCATAGAAACACAGCATGAAGGGATAGGATCCTCAACCTCGCCAAGTGCCATTCTAATGATACCTGCGACATTGTTATAAACGATGATACCGATAGCACCGTATGCCTTTGCAAGCTCGACCTTCTCTTTAAATGTACTGTTACCACGCTTAACGAGTGCAATTCTGCCCTCGAGCTTATTAGCGACCATGGAATATTCGGAAGCCAAACCAACGCCAGGAACGACTACATACTCAAAGGTCTCTCTGTCCTTATTTCCAAGTATCATATCGGAAAAATCGTAATATTTATTATATTGGTCACTTGACTCCTCATAATATGCGGTAACCTGCTCGTCGGTACCGGCATTTGCAATCATATAAGGAGATGTCTTACCACTGATACTTGCTACAGATAAGGCTGCTGCAAATACAGAGGGAGAGCCTACTGTACCGGAGTCGGGGTTCTCTGCCTTATTGGTACCGAATGTACCACCGTATGCTGCACTATAATCGTTACTTGCAGCACATACAAGGCTGATACCTGCCTGTCCGACCATATTATAAACTCTATTAAGCTCTTCGCCTTCTTCGTCACCGTCATCGGTAGTGGAGAAGCCACAAGATGTACCAAGACTCATATTGATAACGTCTACACCCAATAAAACGCAGTCCTCTAATGCGGCAAGTATATCCTCGGAATCTGCTCCGCCTACATCAGCATCGTCCATATCGTCGGAGAATACCTTACAGATAACAAGCTGAGCCTCGGGTGCTACACCTACGAACGCCTCGTCTACATGGTTACCGTTCTTATCGGTATAACCTGTGGGATCATAGCCTGCTACAATACCTGCTACGTGGGTACCGTGGTTAGAATATGAGGGATATACATCGGTATCGTTATCGGCATAGTCATATGCAAACGGTACCTTTTGAGATACATAAACATCGTTAGCGGAAATCTTATTACCGAAAAGAGAGCTTCTTTGTTCGGCGAGCAAATCTTTCTTTGACATAACGCTTGCAATACTATCCTTACTCATAACGGAATTAGCGAGTGTATACTTACTTTCGTGCTCGTCATCCCAAATAAATGCATTATGAGTATAGTCCAAACCGGTATCGATAATAGCAACTACAGAGCCACCGCCCTTATATCCGTATTCGTCCATAACGGATGATGAATCATATACACCTGTCTGATAAACGCTTGTCTTATTGACTACCGCAGTTACATTTTGGAGCGCCTCATCCATTTCACTCTCGCTAGCCTCAGCATACGAGCCCATATCGACCGATTGAGGATAGGTGTATCTCTCGGATAAAACAACGCTTTCTACGCCCGACATCTTCTTGATTGCCGAAACATACTTAGTATTAATCTCAATAGCAACTGCGTTAGCAACTACCGTATAACGGTTTTTAAGCTCATAAGCAACACCTGCAGAGGTAAGCTTAGATAAAAACTTATCTTGAGCCTTTTCTAAAGCCTGAGTCTTACGTTGACCTTCCTTGGTCAATACATATTCGCTTACATCCTTACCGTTAGCCTCTTCTACAAGGTTTTTACCCGATAGGCCGACGATAACGGTATGTGTACTATAAGATGATGCAACGGTTCCGCTAAGTACAGACTGACTAAGATTAGACATACTAATACCGGAAAGATCAACATCGCCGGTCACATCTGTAAACAACTTATTCTCAATGTTTGGAATATTCTCGGTAACATTAATACTCGTTACACAAGGTACAACGCTAAACATTGCTATAAGTGCAAAACACATCACTTTCAATAAAATACTTTTCAATCTAAAGTCCTCCTACGAATGGCTCTAACACTCATCCGTTTTGTCCGATTATTATTCAGAACGATCATTCGCATAAAATCTGCATAAATCGCAGATATATCGGCTTACGCAGAATATCCATTCTATCCTGGATAATTATTTTATCATAATAAAGCGACAAATGTCAAATGTCTTGCCTTAATATATATTTAGATTCTACTAATTTTGATTTTTTATGCCCGACGAATGTTTTTAATGCATAATTATGCAAATATTTATAAATTTACATGAATATTATGCACACAAAAAACAATACTAAGCGTTATATCTTAGCAATCGTGTCATGTATAAAAAACACGGCGAAGATATTCGCCGTATCAATTAGTTACAATTTTTGATCATAAGGCGGATGATTTCCTCATCTGTTCCCTTCATACCGTTACGAGCAATGTCGCCAACATTTTCTATAGTTGCTTCTACATTATCCTCCAAAATACCGTCACCGCTACGGAACTGCTTTCCGTTACGACTCATCTCCATACCGAGCAAACCTGAGTCCACCGCCGCAGCTATTTTGGCGGCACAGCTCGACTTTGCACCGTCACAAATGATTCCCGAGTCAATAGCCAATGCATTAGTAACGGTCTGCGCTACATCTTCTACACTACCGCCATACAAATACCGTATACCGGCTCCCGAACCACATCCTGCACTAACTGCACCACAGTAAGCGGACAATCTTCCTATACCGCTTTTAAGATGAATAGTTATAAGGTCGGACAATGCCACCGCTTTTAACATAGTATCATAGGTCACACCAAGATGCTTTGCGTAAACAACAACAGGGAGAGATGCCACCATACCTTGGTTACCGCTACCCGATACTATCACAACGGGTAGACTACAACCGTTCATTCTTGCGTCCGATCCGGCAGCCGCATATGCCCTTGCTTTACTTTGTACGCTATCCCCGTATGCCGATAAAAGCACCTTACCTATTGATGCACCGTAATCGTTTTTTAATCCTTCTTCGGCTATTGCAATATTATATTCGATCTGTTTACCTACGGTTGGTTCTAATAATTTTGAATCTACGCTTTGGATAAAATCAAATATACCCTCTACAGTCAAACAGCTCTTATCGATTTCCTTCTTCTCTTCGCCGTGAACGGTAAATTCCTCACAACTATTGTCGGAATTATACAATACATTGTCATTTTTTTCGAGCCTTACTACATTTGTATGATATCCCGTAATCCTTGCAAACGAGCTATTATTTTGAGAAAAAAGTCGAACGCCTATATCGAATATCTCCCCGGATGTCGATTTAACCACGGAAAACTGACATATGGACAGACATTGCTCTATCGCTTTAATATCATTTTCACCCACAGAGGAAAGCACCTCGAGTTTTTTATCGGCATGCCCTGCCGCTATTCCTGCTGCGGTTGCAGCTGCTATCCCTCTCATTCCACCCGTATTCGGAACAACTACACTCTTCACATTTTTGAGAATATTACCGCTAACAGATATCTCCGCCCTTATCGGCTCCTCGCCAAGCGCATCCTTAGCAAGAGCCGCTGCATACGCCACCGAGATCGGCTCGGTACACCCCATAGCAGGCAATAATTCGTCCTCTAAAACAGATAGATAGTAAAGCTGATCCATAAATCTCCTCTTGAGCATTTCGCCGTTTTTGTTGTTTAATCGACATTATTTTAGCACATATATGCACTTTTGTCAATATATGGGCAATGCTATATAGTAGGCGAAAAATAATAGAACACTTGACGAAATAAATAATTTATGTTAGAATTAAAAAACTTATTAGAGTACGATATGCGTATACGCATATTTATTTAGGAGAGATTATGAGTGATAAGACTAAAAATTTGATTCGTCAAATATACAGCATCGTTTTGAGCGTAATGACCGCCATTGCGGGTCTTTTACTCATCATCCAATCACAACGAATATACCGTAGACCTCTTTTAGAGAACGAAAGACCGTATTCGAGAGAGATTGTTACCGAGTATTTAGGACAGATTGCTCCCGTTTTATATGTATGGATAGCGTTGGTGGTCATAGCTTATATTTTGTGGCAGGTATTACCGCCCGAAACTAAAAGACTTAAAGCGACTATCTACAAAACCGATATTGCTAAAAGAATGCGTGCCCCGCTCCCCGCCGAGTTAGTCAGCGATAAACTTCAAAAAATCGATTTAATTAATAAGATAGTAAGGGGAATCACTGTATTATTTGGCGTAACGGCTACGGTTATGGTGAGTATTTGCGTTTTGAACGATAACAACTACTCGCACCCGGGACAAGACTTTGACCCAATGAACGATTTCCTTACAATGCTACCGCAGTTCTTGCCTTGGGTCGCCGCATTCTTCGTTCTTGCTGTCGCTACAAGCATCTATTCCGAAATATCGGCTAAAAAAGAGATCGAAGAAATTAAGCGTATTCACAAGGAAAATAAAGGCTTTACACCTGCATTGAGCGGTAGTAAAGAAAAAAGATCATTTATACAAATTCCCGAAAAATTTAAAACTGAAAAATTTAAAAAGGGCGTAACACTCGGCTTCCGTATAGGACTACCCGTAATAGGAATAACTCTGTTTATAATCGGTCTATTTAACGGCGGTGTCGAGGATGTCTTTGAAAAGGCTATCAATATTTGTACCGAATGTATAGGATTGGGTTAATATCATGAGTAAGGTAAAGCAATCATTCAAAAAAGTATTTACAGCTATAGGTACTTGGTTCAAAAACCATTTACCCACAAAACGCAGACTTATACAGGTCTACGCTATGCTTTTGTTTAACTGTAATTTCAAAGGATTCAAAACCGGAAGCATTTATAAGGGCGATACCAAAAACCTATGCGTACCGGGATTAAATTGTTATTCTTGTCCGGGTGCTGTTGGCGCTTGCCCCTTAGGTTCTCTCCAAAATGCTCTCGCTTCGTCTAAAACAAGGACCCCGTCTTACATATTCGGCATTTTAATCATGTTCGGAGTGTTGCTCGGTAGAACAATCTGCGGTTTTCTGTGTCCTATGGGACTTATCCAAGAATGGCTCCATAAAATCAAAACTCCAAAGGTCAAGAAAGGTAAGGCAACGAGAGTTTTATCCTATTTTAAATATGTATTACTTGTAGTGTTCGTTATATGTATTCCTATTATGTACCAAACAGGCGTGCCTGCATTCTGTAAGTACATTTGTCCGTCGGGAACATTGCTTGGCGGTATAGGGTTGCTTATCAATCCAAATAATGCAGATAACTTTGCTATGCTCGGTCCACTCTTTACTTGGAAATTTTTATTATTAATAGCTTTCTTGGTGGCAAGCGTATTTATGTATAGGTTTTTCTGCCGTTTCTTCTGCCCATTGGGTGCCATCTATGGATTTTTCTCCAA
>CAZUET010000004.1:0-1983 GCA_964619685.1 uncultured Christensenellaceae bacterium | reverse complement strand
AATAAATGTACCGATTGCGGATTATGTATTTCGGTATGTAAAATGGATATTCACAAGGTAGGCGATCATGAATGCATACAATGTGGAGAATGTATCAAGGTATGCCCTTCCAAAGCGATTTCTTGGAAAGGCTCTCAATTCTTCCTTAAACAAAATGCGGTTGCAGATACAACGTCCCCCGTACCTACCGAAAAGGTAGATCTGGTGGCTATGGCTAATAACGCTAATGCAGTAAATGATCCAAACGAAGAACAAACAGTTGAAAGCGAGGTAATTAACAATGACTAAGACTAAGCTTGCTAAGGGACTGGAAATAGCGGCATGGGTGGTCGCAATCATAATTCTTATCGTAGCTATACTTTATTACAATGTTTTCGCTAAAGAAGAACAAATTAAAGTGTATAAAATTGGCGATACTTGCCCAAACTTCGAAATCAGCCTATATAAAACGGCAGGATGCGATGGCGGTAATTACACCCCAAAGGATTCAAGAGGACAGGTTACAGTACTTAATTTCTGGTATACAACTTGCGGACCGTGCCTACAAGAATTACCTGCGTTTAATAAGATACAAATAGATTATGGTGATAAAGTTAGAGTTATAGCACTTCATTCGTATTCGGCAGATACCCAAGTCGATAAACAGGTTTTTCTAAATAACGAAGGGTTTGGAGACTATCAAATGAGTTTTGGTCAAGATACAACGGTATTCAATGTATACGAGCATTTAGGTGGCAAGGGTGCCTATCCAATGACTGTAATATTGGATAAGGACGGAGTCATTACGTTTACAAAACAAGGCTCTATATCCGAAGAAGATTTAAGATCCCAAGTAGAAAAAATAATTGCTTAGGCTAATGCCTAAGCAATTTTTCATTTCCGTCCGCCGTCATACCTAAACGTGCGAGAAAACGGCAATCTATCGTACTTTTTTAATCTAAACTATTTATATCGGTGAAGCCTTTGCCAAGAACTGAGGTTACTATTGAAATGTACGCAAAGGCATTGGGATCTACCTCTTTTAATATGCGTTTAAAGGTACTCATTTGCCTTTTATGAATCAAGCAGATCAAAACCTGTCTTGGCTCATTGGTATATCCGCCTTTAGCTTCAACTATAGTCGCCCCACTGCCAAGCGTATTGACTATGGCATGCTGAACCGCTTCGCCCTTAGATGTTACTATTTCAAAACGGACTGCTGACGATAAACCACTAAGCAATGTATCAGATACCTTGGATGCTAAAAATTCCAACAAAAGTGAGAGAATTACGGTGGTTATTCCGCCATAAACAAAGAATGCTATCGCTATAATTATTGCATTCACTATAAAAATTACATATGGAATATTGAGCGGTATCTTCTTCTTTTGAATAATCACGCTAACAATATCCGTTCCGCCCGTACATCCGCCTACCTTTAAACAACATGCCTGACCTACACCCATAATTACCGCTGCAGCTATGGTAGCTAACAATGGATTTTCCGTATATGAGGGTATATTAATTAGCTCGATAATGGTAGAAAAACCTGCTTGTGCTCCTACAAATAAGAATGTGTAACCCGTAAATTTCCAACCCAAAAATACTATGGATAGTATCAAAAGAGGAATATTGAGAAAAACAACCAAGTAACTACTCGATATAGGTATTACTTCACTTAGCATGATACCGATTCCCCATACGCCACCGGGAATATAGTTATTACCTGATATAAAAACATCTATACCTATAGCATAGAGCAATGAACTTGCCAAAATCGCACATATTTTTAAAATGATCGTGGATGCCCTTTTCTTAGGCACAGAAGCCTCGTTAGCATTCTCACTTGGCTCTAAAATGTCGGAGGAATTACTATCGACAACCACCATATCTTGGTTATTTTCCATTTCTTCCGAATGCAAAACATCCTTTCCGATATCTGAATTATTCAATTTTTTATTCATTTCCTATCACTCCTCACCATTGATCTAATATATATTATAC
>CAZUET010000003.1:0-45932 GCA_964619685.1 uncultured Christensenellaceae bacterium | reverse complement strand
AATATATATTATACCATATTATACAATTAATTCATTAAAATCTCAATAGAAAACAGATTAAAACAACAAATTATTTTGATTTAGGCAATCAAATTATCCAATAATCAACTAATATTACAAAAAAAATGGACAGACGACGTCGTCTGCCCATTTGAATTATTTTGTTATTTAATAATTATGATAATTTTTCTATTACTACAACATAAATATCGCTATCTGAAGCATCAAGGGTTGAAAAACAGAAATCAATAGATTCACCTGCTTCAAGTGAAAATCTATGAGAATCGCTAATAAATTCTCCATCAATCTCAACAAAGTAGTTTTCATCAAGTGAATATATTATATAGTTACCTTGTTCCTCTGCTGTAAATGTAAGAGTAGTACCAAAATATGTTCCTTCTACCAAATTATTAGAAAGAGCAAGAGATGTTGCTAATTGAGATTTTTCAATATTCAAAACAAACTCGTGCGATTCTAACTCCTCATTTTCTGAAGCAAAATAAATAATAATGCTATCACCTGCACCCAATGAGAATGAATAAGTTAATACTTCCATATCGGGTTCTTCGGGACAACTCATAAGGCAATCAAAAAAGCCCTCTCCATAAATGACTTCGGCATAGCCTTCATCATCAACCAAAGTGATAGTGTAAATACCACCCTCTTCAGATGTGAAAATATAGGATATCGGATCTTCGAACGGAGTTACCGTAATCTCATTTTCACCACTATTCAAGGTAGGAAGAACAGGCGCTACATACTCCGTAATCGTCAATGTAAAGCTATGAGAGTATGCTTCATCATTATTAGATGATGCAACAAAGAATACCTTATCTCCTTGAGATGCATTGAATGTATAAGATAACATATCAAGATTTTGAGATAAAACAAAGTTTCCTTTTGAATCCTTTACAAATGCAAAACCAATTTTATCATCAAGTGCTATGGTGTATTTACCATCCTTCTCCGCTGTGAATACATACTTAATCGAAGGCCATTGGTATGTTTCCTCGTCAAGATCAAGTTTTATCTCGTTTTCGCCAACATTAAGTGCTGTTAAGGTTGCTTTCTTCAATGTTACCTCTCCGGAATATTGACCATATACAATAACACCAACACCGTCAACATCAAATGGTAGGCCACTAACTACTATGTCAATATCAGACATATCATTTAGTGAGTAATAGAACTCAAATTTACCATCTGCACTTAATTTTCCTTCTGCAATAACCTCAGTTTCGGGATCACCATACCAACTATAAACGGTATATGAACACGATATCGATAGATCGGCAAAATCAATATCCATTCCGTCCGGTATTACAACAGAAACGGTATATTTAGGTGCTTCGGATACAGATACTGTAGCATCGCTTAGGTTATCTTTAGTCACCTTCAAGCTACCAAATGTATACTTAGGATTTAAGTTTTCAAGTCCAATATAGAGGGATGAACCTTGTTCGGGCATCATATATGAAAGTACAGCTTTACCATTTTCATCAGTTGTTGCTCTTGCTATCTCTCCTGATAATGAACCATCTCTTAATCTGCCTGTATAAAGAACTACATCTACACCGGGAAGAACTACATCGCCGAATTTAACAAATACATTTCTGCTAACAGGCGAAATTAACTTAATAGTATACTCTTGACCTAAATCTGTTTTAGGATCTTCTGCATCCCAACTTACAGAAATTGGCTTATAGCTATATATATCAGCATCGAATCCGGACAATTGAACATCATATGAAGCAGGAATGTAATTAAAAACAACACTTCCGTCGGCTGCGGTCTTACCACTGTATTTTATTTCGTCCGCATCAAGCAATGATACAGTAATATTAGCCATTGGATCGCCATTACTATCGGTTACAATAAACTTATTATCTACTGCTGTAAGCGGTGTAAAGTCTACACTTAGCTTGAAGCCGTTTTCATATGAGCCACCGACATTGATTATGATAACGTCATCTTTTGATAAATAAGGAAGCTGGAAGTAGAATTGTCCGTTTGAATCTATTACTTGTATAGGTAATGATCCGTAGCTATCATATATTGCTTCAACAGCCTTATCGTTAAACATAATAGACATTCTTCCATCCTTAGGTACTACATATTTATAGAAATAGGATCCTGAAATCTCGTTATCAACGACCAATGTATCGCTATTCATTATAATCGGATCATACGGCGTATATCCCTGATATGATTTATTAGGATCTTTATCAGAAATTTTTATGCTATAACTTGACCACGATATAGAAAAGCTTATCGATTCATTTGCTTTTAAGTTTATAATGTTATATGTATAAATATAACTTGACGCACCTTCAAGATATGTAGCATTACCATTATAAAGCTCAAGTTCTTCGTCTTGAGATGCCGTATACTTATAATACAGTTCGCCCTTTACGTCTCCTTCGTAAAGTCTTCCCTTTTCCATAACGATAGGATTAGAACTGCTTGAGCCTTGCGGCGACTTCATTTCGAAAGATATATTACCGTCAGATGCACATGCTCTAAGCAAAATTGCACTGGGATCATCAGCAAAGGTATATGTTCCATTAGTCAATTCTTCATTTAAGCATTCAACAACAAATGTCCATGAATCCGGATCAATGGTACGATATGTAAGGTACTCTAACGTTGTTCCTTCACCAATTACAAACGCAGCCCTTTCGGGTACCTCTATATCTTCCGCATAACTTTTTTCCATGAAGAAATATACATACTCATTTGGAGCAGCGGTAACACTTACAGGAACATCGATATTCAAGAACTTAAGAACGACAACTCTTTCAAGACCACAACCTTCTACGGAACAGGACAAACGGCAATGTCCATCTTCTTTTGATGTTGGAGCTAAGTCATTTTCAAGTTTAGGGTCAAATACAAATTGATGCTCATGATCATCGGGTACTATTTCCTTACCGCAGATATCACAGAGATAATCATTATCAGAATCGGAGCACTCGCTCACAGCCTCGCCACAATAGTCACAGTTATGAGAACCTTCGTCAGCCTTGTGCTCGCCCATATCTGCAGAGCAAACATCACACTTATGGTCTTTATTAGAATCGGAGCACTCGCTCAAAACTTCATTACAAACATCACACTTATGGTCTTTATTGCTATCTACACATTCAGATTCCTTACCACAGATATCGCATTTGTGATCTTTGTTATCATCTAAGCATTTACTTATAACTTTACTACATTTATCACACTTATGGTCATTATCACTATCATAGCATAGAGATAATTGAGCACCACAAATATCACAGGAATGATCGTTATCATCATCTACACATCCACTCATAACTGCATGACAATGATCACATTTATGATCGTTATCATCATCTCCACATTCACCCATAACTACATGACAATGATCACATTTATGATCCTTATCATTGTCAAAATGAGGTACAACACTCGATTCGTTTTTTACACCGTCCTCGGAACATACCGTCCAGTGGTTAGATTCGTCATATCCCCATTCATCAAAGTTATGTTCATGGGATTGACAAGCCACAAATAAACAAGCCGAGAGTACTATGCATAAAACTATAGCGATTACAATACTAAATTTTTTCATAATAACATTCTCCTAAATAATTATTTTAAAAATAGCTCTATGCGAATTTTTATTCACAAATTTAGAACTATTATAAATTCATTATATTACGCCACAACCACCCTAAGTCAACCGATTACAAAAAAAAATAATTATTTTTGCAAAAAAAATGCCGATTTTTTAGTTTAAATTGGCATTTTTGCATATTTATTCAATATTTATAGAGTAATTGTATTTTTATTCATATATAGTCGTTATTTTGTCTAATATTTCGGTACAATATCGAATATTTATAATATGCAATTATTATTCATTTTGGGTGATACACGCACCGTCTTCATTTATGTTCGTTATAGCAATAGCTTTCCATATACGCTTGCTGTTTTTTGAAGGCGGACATTAGTTTGACAATGTTGAGCGTTACCATCCAAGATACTGCTCGGTTACACCTCGCACTGCTTACGCAGTTCGACTTCGCTTACGCTTCGCTCGGTATGACAGGACGGGAAATTATGACAATAGATGATAAAAAGCACTGCCGAATCTAATATCACTCTGAGCGGAAAACGAAGTTTATAGTCGAACCCGTAGGGCAATGCATTAGCTTAAAAAAAAGAGGGACGACTAATAGTCGTCCCTTAAACAAGTGTATTATGCTTTAATTTTTTAGTGCAAATGCTAAGTGCTTTTGAATGCTAATTTCACTATTCCGTTTCATCCTCGGCGGTGATGCGGTAGATAACACATCTTTCCCTACCGCTACCAAATCCTGTAGGATTAGCTATCACAAGCTTATATGCTTCGTTCAATTCAAGTGTTATTCCAAGCTCGATTCCGTCAGAATGCTCACATACAAGCACGCCATACTCGGAATCATAGTATACAGATACAATCTCTATACCCTTATTGGTGGATATTGTCGCTAACACTTTTCCATCGGAATCCTGTGCAGAGAACGAAACCGTTACATCGGTTTTCTTAAGCTTACCACTATAATCACCGGACAATAGGTCGCTCATTAACGGTGCATCTTCAACAGTTACCGTTACGGTTGCATATACATAGCTATTCTTAGTAGAAGTCAATTTGACTACATATGTGCCTGCAACGGTTGCTAAAAATCTAACATTATTGCTATCCTCAATCGCATTTACTGTTGCACCCACCGGATTACCCTCAATACTTGGAGTAAATGTTGCATCCGTATATGCTTTTTCATCGTTAGCTACATTCGCTGTAAGTGTAAGCGATTGACCTACATACACCTTAGCATCTAAATTCTTATCGGCAGTATTCTTCCAGACATAGCCCGAATCGTTATACTCATATATAGATGGGTACAAATTAACAGGAGAAGCAGGCTCGGCTGTTACTACAATAGTTCTTTCGTAGCCACTGTTGGTAACCAAAACTAAAGTAATATCACCTGCTATCTTACTGTATATTCTAAGAATATTATTGTCTGAAAGTGTATACCAAACAAGAGAGGTATTATCAAATGACAACCTAAATCTAACGCCCTTATCATTTACACGGTATATTGTTAAAGGATCATAGTTAAAATCCGCAGTCTTCGGAAGGATATTCTTGATATTGAGCTTTAACGGATTACCGGTATCTGCACAAGTGAATGAGAGTTTTGTTTCATCTGTAACATATTTTCCATTATATTGTATATCATAACTCGAAATCATGAACGCTTCTTCGGTATACTCATGTACCGGTTCTTCGGGTTCCTCTTTCTTCGTTACTTGATTATACTCAACAAATTCCTTATACCACGGCGGACCTGCATCAGGCTTAAGGGTTACAATGGTTTGATTATTAGAGTTAATATTAACGTCAAACTGATCAAGTTCGCCCTCTTCGCCAACAATTCTGACATACGCATTAGAAGACAATTTTGCATATTTGATTGCATAGTCATCGGTTAAGGTAAATTGACATACTATCTTACAAAAATATCTCGGTACATTATAATAACCGAATGTGAAGAAATAAATCTTTTCTCCATCCGCATTCTTTGTTATTCCCTCTTCAAAGTCGAGGTTGTCATTTCTCTTACCCCATTCGTATGCATATTTTACTAAACCCTCGGCACCGTAGAAAGTGCGACCTATACGGCTGATTGTATAGTCAAAGCCCTCTAAATTTGCCTTTGTTGCCTTGGCATATCTTTCGAGAACGGTAAAGCCGTCCACACCTATTTGACGAATTACACCAAAGACATCGCCAGTAGATGTCAATGAGAACCAGAGATCTCTATCGTCATCAGAATCATAGGTATGAACATAATTCTCACCGTATTCGTAACTAAATTTAGATGCAACACTGCCCTGTCCGGTGGTATCCCAACCCATATCCTTTAAGCCTGTACCCCTACGGATAAGGTCTTTATTACTTGAACCGATCAATACGGCATCTTCTACCGTACAATTCTCGGGATCAAATTCCTTTTTAGCAGTAGCAATAGTAAATGCAACATCTCCGTCAGGATTACTAAACACAGCAGTTATCTGTCCTTCAGCAAGAACAGTTGCTTCCTTGGTAACCTCATAATAGCTGTATCCTGCACCATTAGAGGTAAGTCTTGGCAAAACTACCTCTATCTTATGCTCGGAATCATCCTTACAATATTTTACCGCTTTACCGGCTCCGTCGCGAGAATAGGTAGGCTCGACCTCTATAACCCAAGCACCGTATACATGGTTTTCGGGAACAGCAGGAATTGGTTCTTCGATAACATCACCACACTCTACGCATGCGCCTCTTTTAAGTCCTTCGGTCGAACAAGTCGGCTCCTTTATCGTTTTCCACTTATTAACTTGATGCTGGTGGGAGCATGCACCGGTTATCACCATACAAGCAATTGCAAGGATCAAAACGGTCACTATTGCTATTATTCTATTCACATTATTCTTTTTCACAGTCCGTTTCTCCTTATGCCGATTCGAAATACACGCAGAAGCATAGCCACTGATTTGCTTCGGTAGACTTATACAACGGCGCAGATATACCCGTCGACTCGTCATAGGTATTTTCTGCCAATCCGTTACCGTCGTTAAAGTATCTGTTTGCAACACAGAAGCGTTGTAAAAATAGCTGCAGTTCCTTAGTTACAGGATATACATCATTTTCTGCTTTCACACAGTACGAATCGACGAATGCAGTATAGTCAAAATATACCTTTTTACCAAGTTCCTCGCTGTACTCTTCTATCCAATTTACAGGCATCTCACTTATACCTCCGCCACTCTCGGTAGTTATGAAATACCTTTGATCCTTTTCTAGCAGTGCATACAATCTCTTAGACTTCTTTCCTTCGCTATCAACTATATAATAGAAGCCGTCATCCTCGAAATATTTAACTCTATTACCGTCCAACAATCCATTATCGTCAGATATACCGAAGTACTTATAGCTTCCTTTTATTCCCGAGAATGCTATGGATGAAGCTGCTTCGAAATCGAACTCGGCATATACCTTAGTACGATCGTATTTATCTCTTCCGCCACTAAATTCGCCATCTCTATCAAGTATAAAGTCAACATTGATAGGGAATGCATCTTCATTTACACATGTTGCGTAAATTCTAAAATTAAACACATTACCGATACCGTTGGCGCCTAATTGAACCTCCCACTTAAAGTTTTTAGTATAAGTGTTTTCTTCACCGCCACCGTCCATAGTTGTCCAGTTCAACTCATTGACCCATGAACGAGTACCACTATGCATATCTATAAATGGGTTAATCTTATTTGCGGTAATATCTATCATGGATTCGATAGTATAATCGCCTGCATATTTCGGTTCATATTGGAAACGGATTCCGTGTTCGTAGTTTTCCTTAGTAAGGACCGCTCTATATGCACCCATTGAGGATATTACACATACATCGCTATACCAGTTTGTACCAGCTCTTCCACCGCCTACGGGAGTTATCTCATATAATTTTATTTTGATATTCTTTTCGTCGTTATCTGCGGTATATATATTAGGATTATATGTGTATCCGTCTGGAACATTGGAAAGGGTAACTCTATAATCACCATCCAATCCACTAATAGTTGCGACGCCATCCTTGTTAAACGATGCGGTAGTTGTTGCTCCATTACTACTCTCCATATTTGTCCAGTTAGCCTGCATCATGTTCATATCTACAAGCGATATAGAGCCTTCGTAATCAAGAGTAACAGAGAATGAATCCTCATCCGTTTCATCCCCTCCCGACGGCTTAGACGGATCATCCGTATTACCACCGGTGTTACCGCTTATAGGCTTATTTGCTTCTATATAGGTACCGCAAGCACTGACGGTAGCCAATACACATACACAAAGCAAAACGAATATAATCGTCAATATCGTTCTTTTCATCTTCGCTTCGCCTCCTATTTCTTTCTCTTGCCGAATAAGCTTAGAATGTCTTCCCATTTGAGCTTACGAATTATAATATCGATTATATATAATACAACAGCCACAATTAGCAAAGGCATTGTCAAATTGACTACATAGGTTCCGACCGTTCCTTCTTCGTTTTCGATCTTGATACTGTCGTCACCCTTCATTACCTTACCTTCGGAGCCTATCATCTTATATACGACAGATATGTCATATACAGCAAATGAGTCATACTCCGGTAGATAGGACACGTTATAACCGAATTCAGCAGTATAAGCGTCATTATTACCGCCTACATAATCTATTTTTATATCATACTTACCAACATCGTAGGTTGGGATTTTATAAGTATATACACTCGATGCAAAGGTCATTACATCTTCAGTTATCAAACGCTCATCATCTATAGACGGTGAGGTTACGGTTATCCTAACTGTAACCGACGTATCTATCTTTGCAGGTGTTACGCTTACATTCAAATATCCGTTTTCCTCGAGCATTTCCACAACAAACGGATAGTCAACCTTTTCGCCGGGAATATTGGTCGTCAATACATTGGTAAAGAACATTTCGATATTTGTATAATTCCAAACCTTAGTATCGTCATATGAGCTTGCAAAAACAGATACTCTACCGTTACCATATCCCCAATAGGAATATAATGGTACATATTTATCCTTAGCTCCGTCATACTTGACACCTAATGATGTTATCGAACCCGACTTAGCCTTATTGTAGATAAATCCGCTAATATAATCGGAGCTTTCGAATTCCACACCAAGCAAGGATGCATCGGTAGACTTGACCGTATAAACATATGCCTCTTCATCGATGATAATATCGTTCATATCGTCTAATAAGCCCTCTCCGAACATTACATCTCTAAGCATATCATGAGTTGAAGCGAAGAAGTATTTACCCGATGTGAGCGATGCAATATTCTTTAAGCGTATTTCGGCATCCTGTGAGACCTTAGATGTGTCTGCACCTCTGCCTACGTCTATTACGGATACGGCTATACGATTCTTTGCCATTTCCGTCAATACTGCATTAATCCTTTGATCCTCACCACCGGAGCTTCCTTCGTTTTCGATAGTCAAGCCGTCGCTTATAAGCATTATTTGTTTTTGACCGAATGGAAGGTCCTTGATAAGCTTCAAGGCTTCCTCGAGACCAAAGCTTATAACTGTACCATGCTCTGCGCCAATAGAATCTATCGCATTGTGCACCTGCTCTCTGGTAGACAACGATGCACCTGCAATAGGGGTATCGGATATCACATTAGGCGAATAAACGGTATGATAGTTGCCGTTAAAGGCTACTACACATACATTATCACCCTCGTTTAAGGTGTCTACCAATTGTTTTGCAGCACTCTTAGCTATAGCAAACTTAGAAAGCGTTTCCATCGATCTCGATGCATCTATAACAAGCGTATAAAGTTTAGCATCTCTATCTACATTGCCGTAGCGAACGGGGAGCATATCGGCTAAGGGCTTCAACTCTTCTTTTTCGTGAATATGGTTGTTACCATACGCCAAGAAGCTCTTACCGAATAAAGATACCGCTGTATCGAGATTTTCCATAAACATGCGGTAGTCGCTTGATTTAGTTATGTCCGCATTTGACAAAATTATTTCATCGTACTTACAGAGCTCTGCAATGCTACAAGGCAACTTTACCGATGGATCATATACGGCTACGGTACCCTTATCCTTATAAAGCCTTGGTATTTCTACCGAATCGATCTCGTCTTCTGTTATAAGAAGAACATTTATCTTATCTGATACCGATTGCGAAAAGCTTAGTGCATTATTCTTTTGATTCTCGTCACCGTCTGCATCCACCGTAACCTCATAATCAAACGAGCCTTGCTCGGCAGTGCTCAAATAAAAATCTACGGAATTATAACCCTTAGCAAGGATAACAGCCTGTGATGATAGGGTAATGCCGTTTCTCGCAAGCGTTATTCTCGCATTAGTCATATATGTGCTTCTAACGGTAATGGTTGCAATCTCGTTTTTACCCGAATAGGTATTATTCGTAACATCTGCAGAAACGAGCTGAACCTCTTTTGAATTGTCGGAAATGTTATTATCGAGAAATACCGCATCTACATATATTTCTTCGGCTCTTAGCGAATCGACCGCTCTCTTAAGTGCGTTAGAGTCATTGACATGGGTCTGCTTACCGTCGGTAATAACGACTACACGCTTAATAACATTATCACGAAATAGCGTGCTTGCATAATCCAATGCACTCTCTATATCCGTTTCACTTTCGTTCAAAAGATCGCTATCGGCACCTTTTACACTCTTTAAATTTTTACCTAACGGAACAAAAAGTTGCTGTTCGCCTGCAAAGCATACTACGCCCAATTTTGAATTCTTAGGCAAATTAGCCTTCAATTCTTCAATGTAGTCATCTATCACATCAAGATTTTTATTTGACGAATAAGAAAGGTCGGCAAGAACATACACATCCGTTTCGGTAACAGCCGTTTCGATTGTCGTGCCGGCTGCAGCAAATGCTATAATAATAGCAAGCAAAAGGTGTATGATGCCCGATACTATATTGTGCTTATTTGCATTTTCTTTCTTTATTGCGATAAAGAACGGTACACATAATAATATCGCAAGCGGTATCGCAATTATTAGTAAATAAATATTATCGAAGCTGATACTGCTCATAACAATACACCATCCAATCCGCTATAAATACAACGGCAAGTATTATAATTATGACGATAAGATCCTCGTATATACCGTCACGGTTGTTATTTTCAGCCGTTCCGATAATGGAAAGATCTGCGTCGGTAGCATGTATTACACTTTCCGTATATGGATTTTGTGAATACATATAGAGTGTTCTTTCTGCACCTGCCTCACCCATTTTGGCGACAACTCGGTACAATCCGACTTCGGATAGTGTATATTCACTCTCCGCTGTTTCGGTATTTAAATATTCATCCGCACCCGACGGAGTGGTTACGCATATACTCGTACAGCCGGGAATTACATTAATCTTCGCTGTATCGCCGGCAAAATATGTTGCGTCATCCAATATCGACGGGAATGTATATGAAAGCAAGTTATTAAATATAGGTAGATAATTATAGGTAAGTGACGAGTCGGAATGATGTATATCAAAGCCAAAAACTACTTCTCTATTACCATACATATTTGAACCCACAAAAAGCACAGGAGTACCCTCACACGATAAAACAGTGATAAAATCACGATTGGTGCTGTACTTATTATATTTTGAGATCCACATTTCCTCATTTTGATCCAATCCGTTCAGTAGCTTCTTGACGATGGATGCAGAAGATGAGCTATATCCAAGTTGGTACTTAGCATAATCGCCCGAATCACTCTGATATGTGAATCCCGAATCAGGAACATAATTAGGTGCTATAAACCAAACTGCACCATTCTCGGGCATTCTCGTCGGAGAATAGCAGTCAAAAATGAACAGTCCGTAATTCAATGTTCCTTGCTTTTCGTATTCCGTGGGCGTCATAACTGTAATTTGACGGTGACCCAAGGAGTGAAGTGCCGACTCCAAAAAGAATGGGGCATCACTTACGATAAGGGTGGTAAATGAAGTATCATGCTTAACATTATACACCACATATTCGTTATCCTTAACCAAAGCATCCTCGTTTTCAATAACAACTCTAACAGATTGATAATCGGTAATGCCTGCACAAACAATACTATAATCGGTTGCAAGATCATCGACGCTCTTGATTAGATCATCATGCTTTAACGAAACATCTATAGCATCTGCAACACCCGTAACCGATACATTAATAGTGCCTATCAATTCGTTTGAATCGGAATATACCGACACTGAAAGAGTTCCGTCTGAGCCGAAGCCTATCAGTTTACCCGAAACGATAAGATCGCTTCCGTTATATTCGCACGACGCACTCAATATTGCATAGTTCGATTCGGATAATGCCATATTGACTATCTCTATATTAGAAGATGTCTCATAATCCCTATCTGTAAAGAAGTATGTTTTTATCGACGCATTTGTATCGAACAGTTTTTGAGCATCTGCAAGAGATACGGTAATGTCGGAGTTTCCTTCAGATATCTCTGCATCTCTCAACAGCTCGATTGCTCTATCGCTGTCTTGTATACCTTGATATACTACAACAGACGTCTCTCCCGAACAAATAAGTGTATAGGTACTACCGTTACTCGATTCACGGATAATTTCCTCAATCTTGTTTTTACTTCGGTCAAATCTTGTCACACCCTCGTTCTCTATCGCCATACTGCCCGATCCGTCAAGAATAAAGCAGTAATCGTTAGCCCTTCCCGGTAAGGAGAATACGGGATGAGCTATAGAAACAGATATACATATAACGGCTATGATTTGAAGAATAAGACTGATCAAATTATATAATCTGTTAATGGGATTCTTACGCTTTAAAAATTTTTCGCTGAGCGTCCAGATATATGTGGATGTAACTGTTTGCTCGGTGTATTTGTTCTTAATAATATAAATGATTATTAATATAGGCACACCTATCAATCCTAACAAACCTAACGGGAATAAAAAGCTCATTTCACTACCCCCATATTTGTTAGTCTTTCAAAAAATATTTGTCCTGCGGTATCGGTATCCGCTACCAATAAATAATCGGCATTTCTTGCCACACAATAACCCGAGATCCTTTCTTGAACATACGCCAATGCCTTTCTGTATGCCATGATTATCTCTCTTGTGATATTTTTACGGTAGGTCTTATTGGCATTCTCGGAATCGAATAGGTGCATCTTACCACGAAATTTTGGATTAAGTTCCTCATCGGACAGTATCTGTAAGCAGAAAACATGTCTTTTCTTTGCAGTCAAATAGTCTATTGCTTGCTCATAATCATTATCGGTCAAAAAGTCCGAGATTATTACCGAAAGTCCGTCGCCATAGCCTACATTAATCGGTAGTATTGCGTCAGATATATTGCTGTCACCGTCAAATTCTATATCGTTAAGCTTACCTATCGTATTGAGATAGCTTTCCTTACCTGCCATATTGGTAACAATCTCCTCGACTGCCGTTCCGTGAATAGCATAGATAGAGACCTTATCCATAGCGCAAATAGAAAGATAAGCCAGAATAGCAGCTACCTTGAGTGCCTGCTCTGCCTTTAAGCCCTTGCCGAAATCCATCGATCGACTGGCATCAATATATATACGAGTAGTCAAACGGCGTTCGTCCAAATACAACTTGGTGTATAAGGTATCAAACCTCGCAAAAGCATTCCAATCTATTTTAGTAACATCGTCGCCGGGAATATATTCCCTAAAATCTGCAAACTCGCACGACGAACCGAACGATCTACTTTTATGATTACCGCCAAACATACCCGAGACATTGTTCTTTACGAGTATCTGCAACAATTCAACCTCTTGAAGAAACTCGTCTGTGATCGCTAATTTACTCATATAAAAGTTATCCTAATATGTTTGTGACCTGTCCTTGACAAGTCTTAACGCATCAAACGATGCATTCTATTTTTTATTTACTTAATTTTTTATTTTCCTCTACCAAACGGTCGATAACATCGTCCACAGATAGCTTTTCATTGATCGCTGTATAGTTAATCTTAACTCTGTGTCTTAATACCGAGTGAGCCAACGCATCGATATCCTCATAACTGACATTATAGTTACCATTCATCAAAGCACGAACCTTGGCACATGTTACAAGTGCCTGAGCAGCTCTTGGGGATGCACCGTACTTCAAGTATTTCTTAGCAGTTTCAGAGGTTTTTTCAAGCTCGGGGTGAGTATTAGATACCAAGTTAGCTGCATAGTGAAGAACATCGTCGATAATAGGCATATTTTTTGCCAATTCACGCATTTCCAAAACTGTAGCACCGTCTATAATCGCATTTGCATTTTCATCCATGGTAATCTGAGTCATATTGACGATGTCGACCAATTCTTGAATTGACGGGAACTTCATGATAAGCTTAAGCATGAAACGGTCCATTTGAGCTTCGGGCAACGGATAAGTACCGTCTTGCTCGATGGGGTTTTCGGTTGCCAATACAAAGAACGGCTCTTCGAGTGTATATGTTTGTTTTGCAACAGTGATTTTATGCTCTTGCATAACCTCAAGCATAGCTGCCTGTGTCTTAGGGGTAGCACGGTTAATCTCGTCTGCAAGAACAAGGTTTGCAAATATAGGACCACGTTGGAATACCTGTGTCAATTTACCGAATTCATCCTTTTGGATAACATTGGTACCGGTAACATCCGACGGCATAAGGTCGGGGGTGAACTGTATTCTCGAGAATGGCAAGCCTAAGGTCTTACCGAGCGATCTTACCAAACGGGTCTTACCTACACCAGGTACACCCTCTAACAATACATTACCGCCGGCAATGATCGCAATGATAACATTGTCGATAATCTCGTCTTGACCTACAACGTCCTTATGAAGCTCGTTCTTGATCAGCGTGATAAATTTACTAAATTTTTGTACTCTTTCTTCATTTTCCATTTTTCGGATCTCCTCTCCGTATTTTTTTTATTTATTCTTCGCCTGTATCGGTACTATCACCGCTCAGTGCTTTAATGTACTGCATTATATAATTTTTCATTTCGTCGCTCATCTCGTTATCGGGATCGTTAAGACGATTGTACAACTTCGCCATGTAGCTATTCCATACCTTACCATAAGGCACATGCTCGTCCGATTCGGGATCGTATATAGCATCGTTTCCACCATAAATTACATCCTCTTCACCTATCGAGCCTCCGTGAGAAGGACTATCATCTCCACCGTTCGGATTGTCAGAAATACCGGGTAATACCAAATCCTCGGGATAGATGTTGACATTAAACATGGCAGACAACGTATTGAATACATATTCGTTGACTATCTTATTATAAACCTGCGGAATCAATGCCTTTGTCATATCCGATAGATAATCTGCATCAGCATTTGAAACGATATTTTTTAATTCGGTATGAGGTATAAATGCATATTGATATACCTTACCCAATTCCGAGGACATATTCGATAAAGCTGTATAAATTGCATCGGGATCTTCGGAATTACCGAACTTTTCTTGCATCTCATCACTACCCATACTATCATTAAGCGGTGTAAGGAATTCGTCGACCTTATCTTTTATCTCAACAGGAATGGATATATCCGCAATTTTAGCTTCAAGTGTATCGGTAAACACCATTAAAGTAGCTCTTATCTCATCTTCAAGCGATGCATACAACGAATTCACCTTATCAAAAGAATTGACCTCGATATCGCTCTTATAGAATGTAGTTGTCCTCAATATGGACGATTTAAAATCATTCAAGGCGGTATTATCATTCATTGCAAGAAGTATCTCTCTATATGTGTTAGCAAGTATTACCGCCGTATCTATAGCCTCCGCAGATGCCCTTACCTTTCTACGCATTGTGGAAGCAGAGGTCGTTTCCTTTAGCTCGTCAAACAGCAGTTCAAGATTTTCAACCATTGGTATCTTGACATTATCCTCAAGCTTAGAGCTTTTAACATTATCTATCAGCTGTTGGAATGCTATTATATCCCATTCCGATAAATTAAAATTGTCGTCATATGGCGGAACATATTTAGACGGAACGACGGCACCTGCAATAAAAATCGAAACGCCCAGCACAGCAACTACTATATATTGCCATATACGCTTTAATGAATTGCTCGTAAATTTCTTTTTCGGTAGATCTTCAAGGTGCTTTTCGGTATCTTTGCGTTGAAGAACAAGCATTTCACTGTCTTCACCGTCAAACTCTATCATAGTTTGAACCTTTTCATGAAGGTCATAATCATTATCAAGTCTTTTAGCTACTCTCTTATCAAAAGGTCTAATAATAAGATAGGTTACGGCAAAAGCCACGCCAAAGGACACTACTCCTATAAGAAGATAGAAAAACCAAGCGATTTTATTGGCACTCAGCTTTACTGACAGTAAAGACGCACCTACAGCCAAAAGAGCAACGCCAAGACCGATTACTGCACTCTTGACTATTGCCTCGATAATATATTTTCTCTTTAGCCTTTTAAAATTGTCCATATTACTCCTGCCTTTTCCGTTATCGGTAAGGAATGTAGTTATTATACAAAAACGGTAGATTTTTATTCATTTTTATTCACAAAAGGTGAAGAAAACAATAACAAAAGAACCGTTATACTTTAAAATTATAACATTTTAAAAAAAGAGGTGTCAAACGCAATAGCACTCCATAGCTGAAAAAATCGAATTTTTAAGTGAAAATATTGTGAAAATTATAAAAAAAATTGAATAATCGAATAAAAAACTGCATAAATATGCAGTTTTTATAAAGAAATTCGATTTATTAGGTTTTTTAACGACATCGATTTAAACTGCCGTCAGTTAACAGATTATTCAACACGGTGTTACTATAATGAAACAAGCTATCCAAGTTTCGTTCCGAATAAATAACTGCTTCTGTCGCCATCAATAGCTTTATTACACACAAAATCGTTCAATGCTACGCACCCGGCAAAGGCACCGTCACCAATTCTAATTGTAGACGAATCACCCTTAATAATAACACTCTTTAGATTTGGAATATTGGCAAAAACGCCCGACGCAATATATGTCACCGATTCGGGGATAATAATTGACGATATTACGGGATTGCCCGAAAACCTACTATCGGCATCATTTCCTATTAGAACTTGAACGACAGGCAAGCCGTTATAGGTTGAAGGTATCTCCAATTCTTCGACCAGACCGCTGTATCCTACCGAGGCATAAGACACTATTCCGTTGTCGGTAAAATTACCCTCTGCATCGAGTCCCTGAAATACAATGTGTTTCAAGGACGGATTAACCTTTTCAGACGGTAAAGGAATATCCTCATAATCATTTGGGCGAGGCAACCACACCGCTAAGCTTACGCTAACGATCGACGCTACAAGCAGAATCGCTATAACTATTATCAAGATGACCGTCTTTTTCTTCATTTATTGTTCCTTCCTTTTTCTTTTCAAAATGTCGATACCTTTTTTCTTTATAATGATTGTCCTAACTGCGAGCAATACACAAATCGTAAATAAAGCGACACTAATTATTATCAATATCCATACCCATATAGGAATATTTTTATCAGTAATAGATAGTCTATAAGTTGCACCAACTCCGTTAAATATGATACTATTATCGCTTAAGGTATACTTTATCGGTTCATATACACCGTCTATGTTTGCATATAGCTCTATATTTTTGCTGTTTGTAATTTTTCCGTAATAAATGGTAACGGTATAATCGTTTGTTATCGGGATATCGTCTATCAAAATAGAAATATCGAAAATTCCGTTTTCATTAGCAACAATATCTATACTTAAATTATTACCATATATGCCGTTTTCAGAGAATACGCTACCGCTCATTCCGCTTAATCCACTCTCGGTATGCAGTGTCTTCGGCAAAATAATAAACTCGATAGTCTTATCGGATGCTTTATAATTAACACTTTCTTCCACATGATAAGTGACTTCATATCTTCCGGGCTCAATAAACGAGGCAACGCCGTTACTAATGGGCATCTGCTCGCTATTAGCTGACAAGACAAGGGGTGAATGAGGTTTACCGTCATACACCACGGTTTGTCGAGAATTACCAACAAGCGATCCTTCCGCCTTTTGTATGGTCAAAGTTCTATAAACAGTGCCTAAGGTCAAATGATTACGGTCATCGACTTGATAAAACGCAATACCAACGCTATATGTACCGGAATTAACAAAGCAATGATCACCTATATACGATATGACCGAAACACCCTCGGGCAATTTTTCTTCATTACACTCTAAAATATGCTCCTTACCGTCATAAATGACCGTTAAATCGTCCCATATATCCGTTAAATCATATTCAATGGGGGTTATCGTCAAAGTTGCATACTTTGACGGTATTGGTTCATAATCAGTATTGTTTACAGTAAATTCGAGTATAAAGCGGTATTCTCCGACATCAGTAAATGAGCAAATTTCCTGATATTGTTCACAGTACACCTTGCCACTTACTCCGTTCGGAAGTATACCTACAAACTCTATCGTATAGGGTATTCCGTCATATGGTACCGTTTTATCCTCAAATACTATATCGCTAATATCATATATTCCCTTAGATACAGAGACTATAACATCGATATAAACTTTTTCCCACTCATCCGACGAATAAACAGCCCTACAGGTGTGATTACCTACACTTAACTTAGTATTTTCTATCCAACTATATCCGTTTGGCAAAGGGATTTCGCTTAGTGTCAGCCCTTCACTATATTGTACATTTATATCGTCAATCTTTATCGCTGAGTCATAAGCAACTATTTCTACCACCGTTATAAACGGTTCATATAACGCATAATCAGAGCTATACATCACAGAATATGTATTCTTACCGTATTTGATCGACTGCTCTCCGTTTGACCACCGCCACCCATCGTCCAATCTGATATCCGATAGCTTTAGTGCTTCGTCGAACGGAATAAAAATAACCTCGGGATATTTTCTCTCGGATTCCTTTTCTCTAACTGCATTAACAGTGAGCGTTGTCTTATAGCTTTCATAATTTAGCGGATCTCGATTATAGTAAATATCAATTATTATACTACCGTATTGCTCTATCACCATATCAATATCGCTAACATTAATAAAATAGTAGTTTTTAGGCAATTTACCATCTGTCAAGGCATCCTTGACCGTCAATCCATATCTAAATGTAGCATTATAAGACAGTGCCTCACCCTTTTCCGACTGTGCTTTTGTGATAAGTATTTTAATCAAACACCTATAATCCTCATAATTGGCACTGTCGGGATTATAGTAAGCGATATAACCTTCATTATTCACGGTTGGTGTAATACTGCCGTCAGCCCACCGCCAAGCACCACTAAGCGGATAATCGTTTAGCGTTTTATTCGAATCATATACAAAGCTTTCATTTTGATAATAATTATACGGATAAGAATCTCTTATTGCCTCGTGTTTTTGCAGAACAAGGTTAATAAAAAGTGGGTACGCATTGTAATTTTCGTAATCAACGCAGTATTTCGCTTCATATTTTGTAACATTCACAGTTGGAACAATGTCGGCATCCACCCAAGAAAAACCTTCTGACAACAAATAATCCGACAGCGTCTTATCGGGAGAGTAAACACCAATAATATCTGCATGCACGATTCCGTTATAATCGGCTTTTTCTATTGTAACCGTAAATTCATTACTGTAATTTATTTTTTCGACACTGCCAAATGAAGTAATCAGCTTCAAACGGTATTTACCCGAATCAGACACACCCTTTACTATGCATTTTTCATTTTCGGATACCGTTACGAACTGCGTTGATACCACCATTCCGCCCTGTCCGTCCGAAATCGATACCTTTTCAAGCCTTTGCCAAATATATTCGTAAGATAGGAACTCTACCCTCTCAAAACGACCTTCAAGAGATATATCATCTCCGTAAACAGTAGAAATATCAGCTATATGCTCTATAACGGTATCGGCTATATCAAGCACCGCTGTATACGAAGCATCCTTTGTTACCTTAATAGGTAGATCAATTTGTTCACCGAATTGATCGCACCAATATAATATGGTTTGTCCGTCAGACGGGGTAAATCCCCACACATGAGGATAAACGGTAGAATTGTAATCAAATAACAGTGTTTCGCTTTTATTTCCCAATGAAAGGGTTATTTTATATCGGTTATCAAGTGTTACCTTTACTTCTTCACCACTAAAATCGGAAAGTTTAGGCGAGTTTACTTCAATACCATCACTCCATTCCTTTACATAAAATCCCGTATTACATTCAACACCCAAATAAAAATCGGATAAATGCTCCAACACATTCAACGGAGAATATAAATAAACACTTCCGTTTTGATCGGGATAAATACACTTATTACCAATTTTAACAGCCGTAAAATCGGTGCCACCACGATTCAAAACGATATTCCCCTCGATACGCCCCGAAAAATAATTAAAGGTTGAATTACTCCCTCCGTCTATCAGCACCGCTCTTGACGGAGTTACGCTGTTTATATTCGCACCGTCAACCGTCACATTTCCGTTATTACAGACCATTACCGCATAGCCGTTAGCAATGTTTTCACTATAAGAACGAGTCGCACTGACCGTACCACCGACAAAGCTTACCGTACCTTGATTAACCTGAATACCGCTATTGCCTTCGATACGCCCCTTGATCAGTGTCAGCGAAGAGCTAATTCCATACTGACTTACGGCTGTGCCACTGCCTTGTGCCAAAGAATTATCATAGACTATCACACCGCCGTCAATAGACACGGCTCCGTAATTTGAAATCGTAGAGGTCAAAACAGCCTTATTGAGTGTTGTTTTAACGGTACCCGAGTATGAATTCAAGCTTGCATTTTCACCAACGCTTATGGCGGTAACCGAAGATACTATATCAATACCCTGCAACCTTAATTCATTATCTTTTACCGTTATAAACGGTGATAACTCACCTGTATAGTTCAAGTTACCCTGCATGACCACCGAATAGCTGTAATCGAGAGCTAATTGCTCATTGGTCGATACATTTTTGAAATTGAGTATTATATTAGACGATACATTTTTAGCAACGGCGTCAATTACGTCTTGGAGAGAATCGCTTGTTTCGGCATATCCGTTGTTGCCGTACGAATATACACCGTCTGTATATTCAACAGTTATTGGATCGGAATATCTTATTCCGCCCTCCGCATATGCAACCAAGCCGAAGCACAGAAAAGCGACCGCTATCATCAAAATATCGGTAAGAGCTAATAGTGCTATTGACTTGGTTACTGTATACCCTTTTTTCACGCTTTTCTCCTTTCGGTTAGTTTCTATCAATGTGTGTCCTTTCGGAATAAACGGTGATATATTCGCTTGAAGCCTCGAGAATAAACATTCTATATGTAGTAGGTCTTATTGACGATATTTGTTTACCATTCAATGTAAACTCACCGTAATAGCTATCTATCAGCATATATGCAACCGTTATATCGTAAGGAATATAGATGTCATTTACAAGGATAGCATCGAGCCATCCGTATGCTGATAACAATATCAACTGACGATAATTACCTATAGGCAATGTATCACTTTCGTTTGGTAACAAGGTAAAGTTTCTCATTAACTCTTCTTTTACCAATTTGTAAGCTCTCTTTACATTTTCTTCAGTCGAATTTTTAAAACCGTTATAATCAAGAGCCTTACCGCTCGTGCCATTTTCAAACCGTGAAGCACCGTCTTTTAGATAAACCGCAGTACTATTCTCCAGATACGTACCGCCAAACGTTCCCGACAAGGAGCCATACATAGGACCAATATTAAATGTAGGACCGCTTAAAACGATAGAGGTATCAACGAATGCGACATTATCTATACTTTCGTCGCTGTTTCCGCTATAATCGCCGATCATTCCTCCCACAGTTGCCGTAGATGCGTATACATTCAAGTAACCGACAGACACAGAGTTTTTGATAACGGTATCATTTGATTCAGCCACAATAAAGCCTGCCTTTACACCGTCATTTGACGAATATACGGTATAAATACCCGAAACTGTGACATCATCGATAAGCGAATCAATAGCCTTACTTGCAATAATACCGCCCATATCAGAGACACCAACGCCGTTTACACGCTCTATATTAAGTCTTTTAACGGTAGCACCCTCAAGTTGACCGAACAAACCGCCGTTGACAGATGCTAATATCATCAAGTCGCTTATTGTATATCCGCAACCGTCATATGTGCCCTTAAATATAAATGCTTCCTTTCTCCAAACTATTTCAAGAGATCCTCTTACCACCATCGAAATATCGCATTGCTGCCAGTATATAGGAGTAATTCCCATTTTTTGTAGGTTGCTTGCATCGTTAGTAAGATTAAGTATATCGGTAGCATCATATACATCGAATACGTTTTCAGACTTATTATACTTAATGTATGTCAGCTTGAGAGTCGGAGCGGTGGTAATCAAGAAATTATCCGACATGTTATCACAAGACAATAACAGATCATCGCCTATCTTATCTTGATTCATGATAATATTGGTATAAGCCGTTAATGTATCGAGATAATCGGAATTATTCCATCTATTAACTATTCTAATATCCGAGCTCCAGCCAAATTCATCGTCGGTCGCCATGCCGTTATCTACAAGGATAGTCTTCAATCTCGAAATCAAAGCATTGTGCTTTTCATCCAAACCAAAGCTGTCATATCCGTCAATACCCCACTCAAGGTCGATCAAGTCGCAATTTTCAAGATCGATAACTGCGGTTACATCGGTTGGTTCACGGTAGCTCTGCAACAAATTATCATAAGTAAGTGCAAGCTTTCTTGCAGATATGGAGTATTTGTTAGTGCAGTCTATATTAAACTCCGAGCCTCGTTCTATAATGTTTCCGTTTAAATCAACGAATACATAATTATGTACGCCACTTCCGTCAACGATTTCGATATCTGCATTGACGGTATATATACCTACGCCGTTAGCTCCGCCTATATTCAAGCTACCGACATAGCAGTTACCGTCTATAAGTGTCATAAGCTCGAGATCTGTCTCTACACTTCTTACGCTAATACAGTATAGGTCATCAGCTCTTGCACAGCCGTCAGCATATTCAAAGCTCCTTTCAAAGGTCAATCCGTTATATACATGCCCTGCATTATTATTTACAGATGCGGACAATCGTCTTGGTTGTATAAGTTCACCGTCGTTCCTTCCCATAGCCAAGCCCGATGTATCACCTGCAAACCAGTAATTCTCAATGACATCGACCATACTTATTTGATTAAATGTAAGCTCCTTGAATATGATATGTATGCTGGTTGCATTTACAGTTGCCTCGTTTGCGGTAATGCTTTCAATATACAGATCGAGAACATCGCCGTCACCTTCGACAATATTACCTATCTTGTAGATTATCTTATTTACAGAGCCTTGATAGTTTTCGTTTGTCAACAGATAATTATATGTTTTGAATACGATTCCGTCCGTTGTCACCTTGGTAACATTAATAGTATCATCAAATGTAAATAATTTAGAGCCATCATATTTTTTACTTACAGAGCTTTGTACTATATCCAGTTCAATGGTAATAGGTCGTTTGTCAATGCTCCATTTCTTGTCAACATTGGTTGGAGTAACATAGTTAAGAGCGTATGGAATTTCATAAGATATACCGTCTACAACAACATTATCCGTTCCGTCCTCGACCTTTGATACGGTTGCCGAATATGTACCTGCATTGATTCCTTTAAAGTCACCGCTGGTCAAAAGGCTCATTTCAACACCGCCCAAGCCTAAACCGCTTGCAACTATGCTATGCTCCTTCTTGTTATATACACAGATACTCTCGTCAGTGTATTCCTCATCCTTATGCTCACAGCAACCGAAATACCACTTTAGTTCAACGACAAACTTTTGTATAGTTACATTCCTTGTTATACCCTTATCATCAAGCTTGTAGTCATTTGCTTCCCAAACTTGTTCGGGAGTAAAGTCTGCAACCAAAGTATAATCGCCAGCCAAAACAAAGCGGTTCTTAAGCTCCGCAAATGCACCTACATCATCACCGATAAGGGTAAATGCAATAGATAAATATATATTCTTATCGTTACCTACAATACCCTGTCCCAGTATAGATGCAGATACCGAGTTCGATTGGTCGGTCGCATTATAAACATACTTAGCATCGGTAAGCCCCTTGTAATACCAATTTACGGTAGATACCCTTTGGGTTATCGTCAACGAAACCTCGCTTGACCAATCTTTATAGTTAGATTGACCGCTGATAGTGGCACCCACCTTATATTGACCTGCATGCTCCGCATAGTTGATAGCTTGGTCACATATATAGCTATCCTTAATATTGTCGCCTTCATAGAATGCTCTATTATAGTAGCTTATCGACAATGTACGATAGCTAACGGTTATAGCCGAACCGTCGGGAAGCACAACGCTTTCATAATCGGTTGCGCCATTTTTATCGTTGGATGCATAAACATAATGCTTATTACCGTCGAACACATATGCACGCTCCTTGATGAAAATATTATCAATAGTACCCTTTTCAACCGTAACTGTTATAGAGGACGACCAGTCATTATAATTCAAGGTATTGGCAACGCTTGCAGTTACGGTGTATGTGCCTACATTCTTAATACCCGATCTACCTATGTTTTGATAGTCTATTTCACCGCCCGAATAATTGACAGTTATGGGCAAGCTCGGATCAAATTCATAGTAGACTTCACTATAAGCAGAATTATAATTGCTTCCGTCCGCAGTAACAAAGAAATACTTGACCTCTCCACTGTAATAGACCCAAGAATCGGATCCTTGGAATTGCAAATTGGTTATATTTGCTTTTTTAATCTCTATCGTTCGATCGTCACTGATAAGCTTATAGTTGTTACTTAATTCATCCGAATCAAACATAGCCTTGACTGCATATATATCTGCGTTTTTGAATAACTTACCGCCATAATCTACTACGATAAATTCGTTTTGATATGTAGATATATCCTCACCCAAGAGAACTGCAGTTGCTGAAACCGCAGCGGTCTGCTCGGTGCCGTTGTATATATACTCATCTTTCACGCTCCATTTAACAGCCACGCTTGCTTGCTCGATAACATAATTCCTTGCGGTAGCGGTAATACCGTAATTCGCACGCATGTTATCGTCCATAACGGTAGGAGTCGATGCAACAGCATTATATGTACCGGCATTACGAAGCACCACTGAATTGGTGTCGGTAATACTTGTACCGTCCGCCTTCTTTACATAGTAAGTGAGAACAGTCAAGTTAAGTATACCGTTATTTGCTGTGGTGATATCGTCGCCCTTCAATCTAATAAGAGCATTAGCGTCATGCGTATAACCGTCATAGGTCAATGAATAATAGTCGCCCTTATTTATGAAGCCCGTACCGCCCCATTCGATGCCCACATTAAGAGAATTAATAAGGAATACGCTTATATGGTCCACCTCACTAAACTCTATACTATCCAGTAGGTAATTGCCAGCATCATACCCCTCAAGACTAAAAACGATGCTGTTCGCTTCAAGAACATTCTTAGAATTATAGTATGCCTTAACGGTAATATCGTCGCTGTCAATGGGCATAAAGCCGTCCGCAAACAATGTTATAGGTGATTTTGCCGACTGAGTAGTTCCGTCATAATCCTTTTGCCATGATTGAAGCTCTCTACTATCCACATCCAGTTTACGAGCTTCTATTTTACCGTTTAGATTCTCAGGCACCTTATAGTTTGTTGTCGGGAAATGTGTTTCATCGTCAGATGTAAGAGCAACGATTATTCGCTTGGTAGCCGCTACATTCTTATCCGAATATGCAACAGATACAGTAATATGTGTTATATCACTATCCACTATTCCGCTGACGGTAACAGTACCATCAACACCGCTATTTCCGTCATATACCTTAGTGGGGTTCTCTATATCCACAGAGATATCCTTTACATTCACGGTAAATGTTGCCGTTCTACTTACAAACGATTCAATATTGGGGTTATATCCTACAGTATCGACTGCATTATAACGAGCAACTACTGTATATACGCCAACATTTCTTATCTCGTTGGTCGTCAATACGCTTTCTCTGCATTGATATGTGTAATATACCCTTTCGGACATACCGAGAACGGTAATAAATTCACTGTTCACGGTAGATTTGCCACTATTTAACAACAAATAATATGTATTACCGTCATAGGTCATAGAGGTATCATTGAGCGTTGCACTGTATACATACTTCTTCATAACGATACCACTATTGACGCTGTCGTTTATAATGTAGTTATCGCTATCCCAACCGTTATAGGATGCAGTAAATGTGTATGTACCTGCACTGATAAATTCAGTAACTGTATTATTCTCACTATCTACACCACGGACCTCGACCGTCATTTGTTTGTTTTCACCCTTAACGGATATAAACGAAGCACCGATCGCATTAGATTGATCCAAGCGGGAATAGGTATAATCATTAGATGTACCTACCCAATTAACCGAAACTTCTATTCTATTTATAGTAAGCTCTGCACTTAAAACAACAGGCTTATAATTATCATTGACAACGGTTACCGTTATTGAGTAAATACCTGCATTAATTACACCGTTTTCATTAGTCGCAGCCCTCTTAATTCTAGAATTTTGATGAGCAGTGTATGAATAATTATATGATACTGTTGCGGTATCTTGGATATTCTTGGATGTGTATATGGAAAGCTCTTTCAATAAATCATCTGCATTTACGCATATACTTTCGGCATCTTCTCTCGATACCGTTATACCGACATATTCCTCACAGTAATCAACAATATCGTCATTCAAGAATATATTAACGCCTTGTTCAAGTTTTGTGCCGTCACTATCTAACATATCGGCTTTTTCAATGGTAAGCACTGCGGTAATAGTGTCAACAGCGATATAGTTATCAGAAATAACTCCTTCAATAGGAGTAACATTAAATGCAAAGTGATATGTGCCTACATTCTTTGCTTCCAGCGTTATAGACGAGTTAACGGTAGATGATATGATAAACTCATCACCGTTACCGTTATTATGATCGGCACTTAACACGACATTAAGCGTATTACCCGACAATGTGTACTTGGGATATTTTTCACCCGATACAAATGTAGGCACTAATGTGTGCACCTCACCGTCATAGACTATACTATCACCGTTTACTGCTATTTCAAGCCTTGCTTTATCTATTGTAAGAGTTGCGGTCAATGTAAGTATCTCATAATTTGTACCGCCGTCTACAATAGCTGTAACTATATAAGCACCCGCATTCGCCTTAGAATTATTCGAATAAGTCACAGTTACAATCTCGTCATACTGCGTCTTATCACCCTTGATAGCCAATGACTTGACACTTCCGTCATAGGTATATTTAGCACTAACAAATGTGACCGTTGTTATCTTTGCCTGCTTAATAGACCAATCTTGAGATAATCCTACAGACGGTAGGATGTAATTACTATTATCAATAGAAGATATCGCTGCGGTGTATGAGCCTACATCGGTTGCCTTATACGCCTTACCGCTCGTTGTATCATATACAATATTGACAGTATCACCCTCTATTACGCCGTTAAGGGTTGCGGTTACACTCTGCTCAGAATGATCATAGGTCTTTTCAATATCGTTCTGCCAAACAATACTCAACTGCTTAGGTATGATAGCCCATTCCTTGGTCATTTCGCCCGACAGTTCATAATTTGCATTACCGCTTATAGTCACAACAGCTTGGTAAATGCCCACATTTGTTTTGACATTCTCGTTATAATCGAAGTTGACGATATCGCCGTTGTAGATAATATCATCTGTATATGCTCTTATTACCCTTTCTGTCTTATTATAAACGACGGGTACGGTATAATCGTTATCATCCAATATCCACTTTGTAATCGTCAAGGTCTTACGCTTAACGGTAAACGAGTAAGATGTATTTACAGGTAGGCTATAATTATTTTTATTAGTTCCGTCAAGGCTCACCGATACCGAATAATCGCCTACATTTTTAGCAAGGAATTCATAGGTACCGTTATTAATGCATTCCAAAATGTCGGATGCTGTATTATGGGTAAATACAAGCTTCAATTCGCCATTGCTATCCCTTGAAACAATACCGCTTACAGTGAGTGAAACGCCTTGAAGGGAGGCTGAATATATACCACTGTAATTTTCACTATTATTCCAATCCAAGCTAAGTAAAACAGGGGTTATCTCAAGTGTGCTACTCGGTAACACTTTATCGTTGTAGTTATCTCCTGCTGAAACGGTAGCGATTATGGTATATCTACCTACATTTGTTGCTCCGTTAGCGCCGTTTTCACCGCCTTCATACGATACCGAAACAGCTATTCCGTGCTGTGTAGTGAGCTTATTAACTGTCAAGGTATGTAAATTACCATCGTATTCGAATACTCCGCCACTCAAAATAATACCATCTATATCCGCTTTCTCTATTGACCAACCGCACTCCAATCCGTCGGTCGGCAAGATATAATTGGTGTTATCTATTGACGATATCTTTGCGGTATATGTGCCTGCATCTATCGCTTTATTAACGGTATCCCCAGAGTTTATATATGTAATATTTACGATATCGCCCGAGCAAATGTCGTCTAATTTAGCGGTAACCTCGTGGAAAGTTCTGTCATATACGAATGGTTCTGTATAATTCCAATCGACAGTCAATGCCTTAGGTGAAATAATCCAGCTCTTATTAACCGTAAACATAGAATAATTGGCGTGATTAAGCGTTATCGTTGCCGAATATGTATAAGCATTGGTACCCTTATTACCGCTAATATCTAAGTTTACTTCATCACCGCCGATCACTCCGTCGAGAATGGGCACCAATGTATATTCCGATCTATTATATGTAAGAGCATTATCGGTATACTCTCCCGATATACTGCCGTTTTGATATTCCCAACCATTTATAGTGACCGTCTTTTTATTGATTGTAAAACCGCCGTTCACATTAGTAACGATATAATTATCCTTAGTGTCTCCGTTAAGAGTAACAGATATTGTATATACACCTGCATTTATAGCACAGAAATCATATTGAACATTATTCTTACCATTTGTATAGCTCGATAATGTATTATGAGTAAACTCTAAAACCAGTTCTCCGTTTTTATCGTTTTCGACTATACCCTCTACCGTCAGTAACACACCTTGCATAGTGGCAGAATATATACCGCTAAAGCTTGAAGTATTATTCCAAGATAGTTTGATTTCGGCACGGGTTATTTCAAGTGTATTTGTTAAAGTAGCAATATTGTAGTTACTACCGGCATTAAGTATAGCGGTAACAGTATAAACACCTACATTTGTTGCGTTATTTACCGAAATAGTATCGTAAATAATACTATAAGTAGCCGATACGCTCTCATTATACTGTGTAGTCGATTTGTCTATCGTCAAGCAGTGATCCTTACCGTCATAGGTCAAGGACGATGCTTTCATTGAGATTCCCTCGATGTCCGCTTTTTCAATGGTAAGCGTTGCAGTCATCGACCAAGCAAAATAGTTTTCGCTCTCTGCTATATTAGCCGTAATGGTGTACTTACCTACATTTGTTGCTCCGTTTGAGTCGTCCTCACCGCCCTCATACGTTACTAAAACAGTTATTCCGTGCTGTGTTGTAGTTTTATTTACCGAAACGGTCTGTTTAACGCTATTATAGGTTACCGTCTTATCTTCAAGAATTATACCTGTAATGTCGGTCTTGACCTCAGCCTTGAGAATTGCCCAAGACTTAGTCATATCGGTAGGAAGTGTATAATTGGATGATGTATCGCCATCTATCCCTATAACGATTGCAGTATATTCACCGACTGCTATTGCTACATTGTCTTTAAGCTGAGCAGAAAGCGTTTCTCCTTCTACGATATTGCTAAATGTCGCACCGATCCATCTTTGAATATTAGAGAATTTGACCGTCCATTTATCATTTTCAGTGTTCCAAGCATAAATTGCGTTCTCTTCATTTTCTAAATCATCGGTCGACCAAGCTATACCTAAGGTACGCTTATTGATTTGCCAGCTCTCACTATTTTTTGCAATGTAATAGTTTGAGTTATTAGGTAACGATAAAGTTATCGTGTAATCACCGGCATTGATTGCGGTAAAAGTACCGCTTACATTACCCGTCAATTCACCGCTACGATCTCCCGAAACGCTTATAGTTTCAATAAAGCCGTCTAACATTCCGTCAATAGTAACTATTACTCCGTGCGGAGCTCCGTCATAGTCCACTGAACCGTCAGACAAATAGGAAACATCAAGCTGTTTAGGTAATATCCTACCCAAAGCAAGACTCGATGCAATAATATAGTTATCGTTACCCGAGCTTAATACTATATCGATATTATCACCTACTGAGGACTGAGCATAGCGACCGCTTACGCTTACTGTATCACCCGAAATAATGTCCGAAGTGTTCCAAGTAAAGCTCTTGACCTCATCTGTGCCGTCGAATACCTTTTCGGCTAAGCCGTCTGCATTGATATCTTTTTTGGTAATATAACCACCGTCACCCAAAGAAACATTGTTTTCAGCCGTTCCGCCAACAATAACAAAACTACCATTACTCTCTACAAACTCGGTAAAAGGTATGCCATTGATGCTGAATTTAAGTATATAATTATTCTTATCCGCTCCGTCAAGGCTAAATGTCAAGTTCCTACTGCCTGCGTTATACGAATCGAACACCGCAGATATAGTTAGTGAAGTACCTGATATCACTCCGTCAACTGCAGACGAAATAACACCGTCATTTTCTTGAGAAACAAAGTCTACTCCATTTTCATAGGTAAAACCGATATATCCGACCGTTCTATCATATACCTTACTCCAAGCAATGGATGCGGTATTATTGATAGTTACGATCTGTCTTTCCACCGTCAATATAACATCGCTTTCAAGTGTTGCATCGGTATTGAAAAGGTCGCAGCCAACAATGGTAGAAGCGGATGCGTTTTTATCATAGATTCTTATGCTGTATTTACCTGCATTGCGAACCAATTGAGCGGTCGTATAATCGGTATAGCTATAATCTCTACCGTTAACCGTTACACGCATATCAGCCCCTTCACCTATTGCAGTTACAAAAGGCAAGCCGTTAGTAACGGTATAATAGCTTCCGCTAAAAGGTAGGCTCTTGGGTGTTTGTGCAAAGGTTGCACCGTTTTCGGCTCTCTGTATTCCGAATGCAACTACCGTTGCATTATCACCAAGTGCAGGTAGCGGAGTATCGGTAGCCTTATCTCCGTTATTCCAGCTAAGATATGTGTTATCTCCGTCCACAGTGAAATATGCGGAATTTGTATAGTTATCAAAATTCTCAAATACAAAGCTATCCCTGTCGTCGACATTAATTGAATCGAATGATACAAACGCCCAATAGATACCTGCATGCTCCGGACCGTTTGTTTGCCATTCTCCGTCAATATCGAACCATTGATGCTCCATATTTAAGCCTTCCGCTGTGGACGATTGCGCCGACGCTCCGCATGTACAGAATCCAAAATAACGAATGGTAAATTGTTTACCCTCTATTTTATTGAATATAGAATCGCTAATAGAAAGGGTGAATGACTTATGTTCTCCCGATACAAATACGAGATTATCGATATCTATTTCAGTACCGTTCAATTTCCACAAAAGATCGGAAATATTTATACTGTGCTTATCAATAGTCACATCGAAGGACTGTTGCCCAATCAAAGTATAATTGGAAGTCATTGCGGTCGACAAAATATCAATGGTAACTACATAACTACCCGCATAAATAGGATCTTTGTCGAATTCCACATTATAATCGGTGCCAATAGTCAATGACTCGTTAGATACAAGACCTAAGAAGGATATATTAAGTTCATCATTTTCTATTCTTTCAGCCTTATAGTCGAAGACACTTTCCCCAATGACTGCCGTTATTTCCTTTTTATTGATATTCCAATTTACATTGGTGATTCCGTCAATATAATAGCAGTCCGCTCTTAAACCGCTAAGAACTGCACTTGCCGAATAGTCGCCTGCGTTTATTCCCGAAATATAAATAGAATAGCTATCGGTAAATGTCGGTGTTCCCATATTGGCTTTTTCTGTATCTATAGCAATAGTAATATTTGCCGAGTAATCGTTAGAAACAAAACCTACAGCCGTCAGAGTATATCCGTATTTATTACCGCTATAATCATTAGAACCGCTATCTAATGTCCAGACAAGCGTTACCTTGCGTTTTTCTATAGAATATGCACGAGTTAAATTGTCATCAATAACATAGTTAGAGTTGCTTGTTCCTATAGCTGTTGCCGTATAAGAGCCTGCTAAAATATTTGACGAATTGGATATTACAATAGAAATGGTATCGCCCTCATACACCTTACCGTCGATATCGCTTCCGACGGAAACAGAAACATATTCGACAACTGCACCTACGCTCTTAGTCGTGCCGTCGTAATCCCAAGAAAAATCGGTATAGCTACCGCTATCACCTATCCAATCAAAGACGATGGTCTTAGGTAGGATAGACCAGCTAAGCTCGGTATTTGTAGCACCGTCAAGAGTATAATTTTCATTGTCAAGACTTAGTGTCTTTGTTCTGTAATTATCTACATTTTTAGCGATATTTCCCACACCGTCTACACCACTTACAGCGAATGCCGACTTGTTGCCCACGGTAGAATATCCGTTAACGGTCACACTGTCACCGTTTTGAATGTTTGTTATGGTAGCAATGGGCGAATAATCGGATGCACGATAATAATAGTTGATAGCACTGTTCATGCTCCAACTCAATTCGACTACTCTCGGAGTAATCTCCCACGAAACGGAACGAGAGGTAAAGGAATAATTCTCAATACTTGACGTTGCCGATGATACTGTAATATCGCTAATACCGTATAAAGAAACCGATTTAGGAACAAATAATGCCGTAGAACCGACACCGAATGATGCTATATTCTTAGTTGTAGCGACACCATTGACCAATTCATTATAGAAAAGATCTAAGCTTTCACCGTCAACTAAACCTACAAGGGTAAACGAATATCCATGGCTTTGTGCATCATAAATAACTGAGCCGTTTATTATATTTCCACCCGATACTGTAAACTCAACTGTAAGTGCCTTTTTATCTATCGTCCAAGCCTTGGTAACCGCTAATTCACCGTTAGAAAAGATGTAGCAATCAGCTCTTGAACCGCTAAGAGTCAATGTAACCGAATAATCTCCGGCGTTCTTACTGCTAAACGCTTGAGTATATACACCAGAAATAAAGGATGCATCTGCACATACAGCACTTAGAGAAGTTGCCGACAACGTAACGGCTGTGCCATAATCGTCATTCAATATACCGGAAACGGTTGCGGTAAATATATGATCGTTACCGTCATATGTACCCGATAAACCATTCCAATTAATGTCGAGCGTCTTAGCGGTAATCGTGTACTCTTTACTTATATTAGTAACATTATCACCAAGCACATAATTTGAATTACCGATAACAGCGGTTACCAATAATGAGTATGTACCTACCGCATATTCTCCGATATTATTATATTCAAACGAAATATTATCACCTACATAAGCTTTACCGTCATTATATTGACCGTTTACGGTATCGATAGAAACAGCATATGCTTTAGGTGCCTTTATAGTACCGTCATATACCCAAGAGAAGTCGCTTTCGCTCGAGTTTTCACCAATCCAATAAATTTCAGTAATATTCTTAGGTGTTATTTCCCAATTTTTAATATCAACTGCCCCGACAAGGGTATAATTATCATTATCAAGAGAAACCGCACGAGTGGTATACGCTCCTACATTAAGTGCGGTATTAGATGAAGAGTTATAACCTATGCCGATCGTTAAATATGAATTGATTGTAACTACATCATCGCCAACTGCATTTGTTACTGTTGCCGATAATGTATAATCATTTTTAGCATATACGCCCTTAAAGGCATCAGCCTTACCGTTAATAGGTGCGGAAAGCGTCCAATCTAAAACAACAGCCAATCTTTCTATTTGCCATGAGCGTGATATATTGCTTGGAAGCTTATAGTTTTCTTTATCTTCACCGTCAAGAGCCTGTACCCGAGCAATGTATTCATTTGATGCATTTACACAATAAATATCACCCGAAAGCACAAACTCTACGCTATCTCCGCTATATACCCCGGTTGGTTGAGCGGTAATTGTAGAAGATACACCATTATATATCTTAGTAAACGAATCGTCTATATCGTCTGACATATCCCATTCGATTCCTATCTCACTCTTTTCAATTTCAAATTTCTTAGTTGTGGTTACAAAGGTATAACAAGATGATCTGTCGCCCGAAATATCGACAGATACCGAATAAAGACCTGCATTAATCGCAGAGAACGACCATACTAAGCTATTGCCCGATAAGGCTTTACCTCCGTCAATCACTGCAAGATAACCATCAACACTATGAGAATTAAAATCAATAAATCCGTTTTCAAGGTCGAACGGTATCAAATTAGAAACTGTTAGCGTAAATATGTAATTCTGTTTATTATATATACCGCTGTCACCCAACCAAGCAACGGTTAGTGTTCTTGGGGTAATCTCCATTTCTTTAGTAGCGTTATCCACTGCAAGATAACCATCAACACTATGAGAATTAAAATCAATAAATCCGTTTTCAAGGTCGAACGGTATCAAATTAGAAACTGTTAGCGTAAATATGTAATTCTGTTTATTATATATACCGCTGTCACCCAACCAAGCAACGGTTAGTGTTCTTGGGGTAATCTCCATTTCTTTAGTAGCGTTATCCACTGTACCAAGAATATAATTTACATTGTCGGTAAGTGCGGTTACCGTTACAGAATAATTACCCTTAAGAATTCTATTCCCCGAATATACATATGTAAACGATACGCTATCGCCCTCATAGACCTTTCCGTCGTTAATGCTACCCACCCCTACATTTACTGTTTCGGCATGTGCGATAGGTGCTTTTGCTGTACCGTCATACACCCACGAAAAATCACTTCTATCCGAATTTTCGCCTGTCCAATAAATAGCAGTTATGGTCTTTGGTAATATTTCCCAAGATTGAGATCTACCATTAATGATCAAATAGTTTGGATTATCAATAGCATCCACCGTTGCGATATAACTGCCCTTGACAACGGCAGTATTACCCGACAATGTCAAATTGACATAATCATCACCCAATACACCCATGAGTGATGCATCCATTGTATACAAGCCCTTTGCATATATTCCGACAAAACCGTTTACACTACCGCCGATAGGTGCATTCAGTGACCAAGAAACGCTTACTTCCAAAGCAGTTATTTCCCATGTCCATTGAGTATCCGGAAGAGTATAACAATCGGCTCTATCTCCGCTTACATTCACTTTAATTCCGTATAAGCCTACATTTATCGAGGTAATGGTAGCCGTATATATTCCGTCATTGCAGTTACCTATACCGATATTAGCATTCGTTTTACCCGAAATATCGACTATAGCGATAGCCAAATTATCGGGATGATCGGAATTGATGATATTGGTGACCTTTACGGTAATGGTATAATTATCCTTTTTATAAACACCGCCTACTCCGTCGAATGTGACTCCAAGAACTCTTGGAATAATACGCCAAGTGCATTTCAATACGCCGTTTTCATTTGTTAAGCCATCAAGCGTATAATTGCCACTATGTGTACCTACCAACTTAACAACATTAGCGGTATAATTACCAGCTACGCATTTAGTAAGATCTTCTGTCAATTCTACAGAAACAATATCGGTCAAGCATTTATTTGAAATATCACAACTAATTGTATGATCCTTTCCGTCATAAATTGTTTCAAATTCGTTTTCACCGTCAAGACTCCAATTTAAAGAAACGGTACGGGGTGTAATACTCCATTCCTTACTGTTGTCACTCGGTAACACATAGTCGGACATATTAGTACCGTCAAGAGCTATAGTCGTGGTATAGGTATTAACATTCACACCTGTATTACTTGAGCTGAACGCCGTACCTGTTATAGGATCTATACTGCCTACCGTGGTATAAACCAACAAAATATCGTCAGAGCCTATCTTATTTATACTTGCGGTGATGACCGATTCCCTACCGTCATAAGCCTTTGTAAATGTACCTTTTCCGTCGGACATTATCCAACTAATAGTTAGTTCAAACGGAGTAATGCTCCATTCTATCGAGTTATTATCAGGCAAACGGTAATTGCCGTTATTCAATTCAAGTGCATAGGTCTTATATTCGCCAACTCTAATAGCGCTCGATAACGAATTCAAGTTTGTGCCGTCCTTGTAATCGGTCCTAAAGCGTGATACAGCTACGCTGTCACCGTCTATTATATTGTTTAGCTCCGCTTCAAGGGTGTAATTACTACCCCTATAAGTCTTGGTAAAGCTATCACCCCCGTCAACGAAGGACCACGCTATACCAACAGTTCTTGCAGTAATAGTAAATGCTTGCTGTAATTTATGAGTATCGGCAGGAAGTAAATAATTATCCTTATCAGCCCCGTCAATGCCTGTTATCTTGGCAATATAATTACCGACATTATTCTTTACGCTGTCGGAATACGATAACTCTATATCGCTATCGGGAATTACACCGTCTATTGTTGCTGTTATCATGGAAGACACGCCGTCATAAACCTTTGTAAACGAATTATCAACGGCATCACTCATATTCCACTCAGAAATTCTCAATTCACGCTTGGTGATTTTGTATGATGCACTGTCTATATCCGAAGATCCGTCGGCATGGCGGTATGAAATATCGTAGTTATCGTTATTTGCCGAAAACGAAACTGTATATATAGCATCACTGACAGCGGTTGCAGTCGATGCAAAACGATAAGCGGATTGATTGGACGATGATATAGTCCATCCGCTTGTAGGCATACTTATATAGTTACCGTCATAAATATAGTAAAATTCACCCGAGCCGATAAGGGTAACGGTTATCGAATCCGAACCGACCAAACCGGACACTACACAATATACGCCGATAGCATTATTTCCGTTATAATAGTAAACATATGGATCGCTTGTTTTACCCGAACCCGATTCAGGTTCACCACCCTTAGTGGTAAAAAAGCCATTTACGGTAGTCGATTGGGAATTATAATAATTATCTGTATAAGGGTACCATACAACTGTCAAAACACGCTTGACGATACTCCATTCTCTTTCAGTATCGGTAGTTCCCTCGAGGGTATAGTTACTACGAGATTCACCCGTCAATCCGTTGACGGTCGTGCGATAGGTACCGACCTTAATACGGTCGGCATCACCGTCAATTAGCGTTTCAAAATGATAGGTTAGATCGACGTCATCATTGTTGACCTTATTATTGATAATGGCGGTAAGTGCCTTAGGGGTAGCATCATATTCTATCTCAAGCATATCTCCGTTATACTTGAATCCGTCAGTATTCCAAGTGATACTTACAATTCTTGGATCAATGATCAATATGGTCTTTTCGTTAAGCTCGTCTTCCGAGATAGTTATAGTGTAGTTTGTACCGACATTATGAGTACCTGCATTTCTTGTCTTAACGGTATATATACCCGCATTCTTTGCCTCTAACTTAATGCCAATACTCGACGAAGTAATGGTTGCATCCGTTTCATAAAGCGTGTTGAGCGAATTCAATTCATCAATCGTGCCACCTTCGGGGAAATTCGACACAGCGATAGATGCAGATTTACTATCACCGTCATAGGTGTATCTTGCAATAGTAGTGGGATAAACTACCGTCAAATTGCGTCTAATTATACTCCAAGAATACTCCGATGTTCCCGACATGCCCTCCGAATACGATATAAGTGAATAATTCGTCGACGATAAGGATGCTACCGCCCTGTATGTACCTGCATTAGTTTGTGATACATCGCCCGATAGTCTAATTGTAGCACTGTCACCGGAATACACCTTGTTATCGGTAGTAGAGCTTCCGTCTATTCCATAAAAATCTGCGGTAACGGTATGAGCTTTAGCATCGTATATTATCGACGCACTATTAATACCGTCTAAACGCCAATTTAGAAGAACAGTCTTAGGTAATATCACAAATTGACCGTCATTGACCGTACTTGCACTGCTCTGTTTGATTGTCCAAGCTTGTATATCGCCCGATGAAATGCTATTGACGATAGGCGAATATGTTCCTTGATCTAACCCCTTAAACGTGACGGAGAAACCGCCAACACCGTCAGCATAAAGTTTTACACCTTCACTATTAGAACCGTTCAACTCATATATAACGATAATACTCTTATTCTCCACTAAGTCCGTCAATACTGCAGGAGCGATATCATTATCCTTGAAATCGGTAGACCAAAATCCCGAATAAGCAACCGTCTTTCCCTTAGATACATTGTATTCATATATCCAATCATTAACGGTTGAAGTATATTCGGGGCCCGATAATTCTCGTGTATTCACAGTCCATTCTATTTTGTATTTTGAACTGAATTTATAATTGGTAGTATATGCATCACCGTATTTACCGCTATGCTCCTTGGTAGAGTTGTCCGCCGACAATGTAAAGGCAATGGAATAGTTGCCTGCATACTTAGCAAACAGTGCAAACGTGGTGTTATTCTCAATAAAGCTATTAGATAAATGCTCGGAAATATCGCTAAGTGCCGAATAATTCGATTTAGACTTAGATTCACCCGATAAAGTGCCTGTAAATCTAAATCCGCATGACGACGGCGTCACTATATCGGTCAAGATCCTTATACCGTCACCCGAAAGCAATCCGCTAAAGCTAAAAGTATATCCGCCATACATAGCATCACCTAAGGTATTATTAGCGACAGAGTTAGATACAAAGGTAACGGCAAGCTGTTTTATCTCCCATCTATATTCATAGAAAGGCTTACCGTCAATATTCAACTCATAGTTACCACCGTCAAAACCACATAGCACGATACCGTACGAGCCTGCGTTTATCTCAGCAAAGCTTAGCGTGTTATAATTGATATTATTTTGCTCATCATAATAAAGCTTATTATCGCCACCGTTGACACCTACTGAAATTGCCTTGACGATATTAGCACTTAGCCATTGCGACTTTTGATTATCGGTCATACTATCCCAATCGGTGGGAAGATCTACCAACCTAATACCCAATAGCGATGCCTTAAATGTAATATCACTTGTATCTTGAGTGGAAGAAAATCCTGCAAAGGTCAGATCAAAGCCATGACTCTTACCGTCATATACAAATGAAGCGCTGTCCGTTTCGGGCTTACCGACTATATCTATAGTTCTTGCTTGAATTTTGAATATCGGATGAGACTTTGACAATGTATAATCTTCTAATTCTACATTCCACCCATTCAATGAGCCGTCACTATTGAAGAGGTTATTCCAATCGCTTACACCTACATAGTATACACCCATTCCGCCGGTCCTTGAAATAAGCTCGCCTTGACCTATCTCATTTCCGCTCCAGATCTCGTTTCCGTTGACCTTGATATTTCTACTTGCGTCAAGCTGAACACCGTAGTTGTTATAAAGTCTATACAAAATCTCATTATTTGCACTATTGAAGCTTACGCTGTTAAAATCGGCAAGCACATTATATAAACCTGCCTTATTGCCCTCTTCACGACTCCACAAATACTTAAATATCGACTCGAAATACTCAAAATCACCCTCGACCAATCCGTCCACGCAAATGTAGGGATGCGTTGCAAGGGTAGAATTACCGAATTCATATTCGGTATTAGCACGATTAAGTAATTCATACGATCCTTCTATTACTAATAAGCTCGGATCGGCAATGGTTCCAAACATTTTATAAGACGGAGTGAAATACAAAACAACTCCCTCTCCGCTAACGCCCGAATAGGGATATATAGTAGATGACGGTAAGCTTTCCGTCTCATCCGCCTTACTGTAAAACTGTTCATCAGTGTTGTACCAACGGTAGTTTGTATTGGCAGTGGTACTGTTTGAGCGTAAAAGCCTAATATCACTCGGCGTATATGTACCTGCATCACGGAATGGTGCGGTGCCCTCATATCCGATTCTACCGTTGTAATAGTTATAGCCGTTTGAATCTTGTCCGATGCTACATTTGTAGTTAAGTGCAACGATACTTACATCGATACCATAATTCCAAGCATTTTTACCGTTAGCATCATAAAACCACGGCTTGCCCAAACGTTCTACTGTAATGGTTGCATCCGCAGCGGCAAGCTTCGCTGTGTCTGTAATTACTGCATCATTAGCAATTATATCATATAACGGCAACTGAACGGATCCGTTATAATAGAACGTTTCATTGGCAATATTGTTTAATTTGACAGAAATAGGCTCAATTGTATACTCACCTGTGTCCGAAATCGTTCGTACTAATACGGTAGTAGAACCGTTTACATTTTTTATGGAGATCTTGGCATCTATTTTTATGGTATAGCTACCCGATTCGCTTACAAGATAAATTGCATGAATATCATCTAAATAGAATTCCTTATACTGTGCCTGTCCCGAAGATGTCCATTGCCAATTATCCCAAACATACTCTAACTCCCTATGTTCATCCGCAGCGTGTGAAATGGTTACATAGTCATCAAGCAGAATAGAATTACCATACATTACGGTCGAATCACCTACATTGACGGTATGATCATCCATAGACCACTGATAATAAACATAATATCCGCCAATTACATCACACGCAAAAGGATTAGAATATGCATCCCCGACTTTATATATCCAAGACAAAGTGCCCGAAGTATGCTTACCTATGGTATAACGACCATTCGCAGTAAAACCGTTATAATCGTTATCGCCCTCCGTTCGTGATAGGATATTAGCCGAATTATCACCGCTTTCATTCAAGGTGACATACTGCCCATAAACGTAGTAGCCGACTTTACGGATCTCAGTAGCATAATTCGTACCGTCTGTATAAACATCATAGCTGATTAAGGGATAGTTATTAACTGTCCAGGTTGCTTTATATCCGTTAGTAACAGATTGCCAACCTGCAAAATGATAACCGTCCTTTGTCGATATTGGGTAACTCGGTATAGATTTCGCTTTACCCCTTATCTTCAATGTTTCTTCGGTATTTCCGTTTTCATCCTGCAAATAAAACGATGAAACGGATGTCGTTCCACTAAATTCTACCTTATACGATATGCTCGTTACGCTTGCATAAGAAATATATTCATACAATGAACCCTTTGTGCAGGTTTGATCTCCGTGAAGTGCTATCGAGAACCCGGAACCGTCGCCGGCTTTTAATGTAATTGTATCCGTACAAGTTCCTTTTGTTTTTTTCCATTCAGCTCTGCCGTAATCATTACCGGCATTTGCAGAATCTCCGTATTGATTAGCAGTAAAGGCTCCCGAAGGAAAGCCTTGTATAACACTTAAACCGATCCTTGCCGTTGAATTGTAAGTTGCAACGCCACCGGTATATGCACAACAACTATAACCAATAGTAACGGAAACCTTTACAGTAATTCCCGCCTGAAGAGCACGCTGAACTTCTTCAGAAAAAGAAACATAATAATATGCATAATTATCTAATACTTGGTTATTTCCGGTAGGATAATTCGAGTTTGAATTACTAAATCCATTTTTACTTGGTGGTGTATTACAATTACTCCAATAACACCAATAAAGCCCCGCACCCGGTGCGTATTTTTCTTGGCTCCATCCCAACTCTGTACGACTTCCAACTAATTCTCTTGAATTCGAGTCATTATAATCAGGTATTCCATTACTTCCGGTGGTTTTAAAATATCCGGTATTTGTCCAGTTAGGCAATGTGGCAGATATGTTACTAAACGCAGTAACGTCCGTTCTAAAATTCAACGCATTATCAAATATTGCATAAAGTGTTATATTAGATGCAACATCCGCAAAATATACATCAGAACCCGAAAGAACGGAGCCAGTACTTGTTCTCGACCATCCTTTAAAGACATATGCACCCTTATTAGTAACAGTGCGGAAATCTTCGTCACCTATACCGACGCCATAATAAAATTTAGTTTTGCCGTCACCTCGACTTGTGCCTTTATTTCCATCAATAGAATATGTGATAGTGTACTGTTTTGCTTTCCATCTTGGATATAAATCACAGTTACCGCATAAAGCGTAAAGCTTCCAATTACCATTAGATTGCTTTTCAAGGTCAACAGCTACACCGGGAATATCTCCGTCGGTATATACCGCATATACACCTATCAGCTCATAACCTGTTTTTGATGTCTCTATTTTAAATTGTATATCGCTATATTTTGTATAATCACCATCTACCTTAGTAATTGTGGTAATACCGTCACCACCGTTACCTGCTTGAACCGACTTCCAATATGCATATAGATCTACAGTTTGAGACTTAGTATGATCGTCGGGCCTAATCTTATAAGGATAAAATCTTTCATCCTCTCTATAATCGGGGTTACCGCTATCGGTTGATGTACGTTCAACAAGCCATCCGTCAAATGTATATCCATCACAAAATGCATAACCGAGTTGTAACGAGTTTGGACCGCTAACAGAAACACCACCGAATGCTATTTCTTGATCATCTGCGTTAAAAAGTTTTGCACCGTCCTTACCGTTGCTATAAAAATTAACTGTATAACTAATTTCATCAAAAATAACTTGTATATATGAATACGGCTTAATGCTGCTCTTCGATATTGTTATACTACTTGTTCCTGACTTTTGATCATATGATGACGAAGGTGCAGATTTGAAGTTTTCGAGTTTCCAGCCCTTAATCGAATAACTATTATTTAATGTGGAATCAACTATATGATATCCCGAGTTTGCCGTCGCAGTTCTACTGATCGTGTTATTCGTAAACTTAATTACTCGTCCCCAACTACCCGAATTAAGACGACCTATCTCAGGATTGTTTGCATAAATTGTCAATCCGTCCGTATTAAACGAAAAATTTAAGATAATATTGTAAAAACCGCCGTCTACCGCTGCATCTGATATTGCACCAAATAAAAGGCGTACACCTATAGCCTCGGCATCTACATCGCTACTTGTAGACCAAGAACCGTCACCGTCCATAAAATCTCCGGCAAAAAAACAACTATTTTTAAAACTACTCGTCCAATTTGCATTATTGCCGCTTCTCGATCCGTCTATGGGATCACTACCAATGTTTGCTCGTGAACCTTTGATCCATTGCATTGCAGGAGCATTTTGTTCATTCAAGCCATCCGAAAATCTCGAATTTGTACTAAAAGATAAGCTAACATTTCCGTTACGAACCGCTTGAAGCATTTGTCCATCAAAAACGATGTCTATCCACCATACTAGTGAATAGTCGGATCTTCCGCTCCAAAAGGTGTCAGCCTCATAATCAATAAAGCCTATTGAACCCTTTTCTTCGCTATTGTACTTCAAATCGTTTCTGTTCGGTTTTTTTGCAGCGTCAGAGCCAATGGAAAAATATCTACGAGCATCATCAAATGCACTTGTAGAACCCTGATATACACCATAAGGTAGTCCGTTTTTACCATTATTAACTTCCGAATCCGAAACATTGTTCAGTGTATAAGCTTCGGCCAAACCTTGCGGAACAGACCAAGAACCGGGGCCATTTGCGTATGCAACCTCAAGAGAATTTGAATTACTGTCGATAGGAATTAAAACTTGAATTGCCGAAATTGCAAATGCAAAAACAAGAATTAATACCAAAAGTGAAGAAATGGTACGAAGCGAATTTAATAATCTACAACGAGAATGTCCCGACTTAGCGGAAGAATTATTAGATCTACGATTAATCATAGCAAAAGTAACGTTTTTATTCAACGTTTCACTTTTATTCAAAATGCTTTTTTTATTCGCTCTTGCCATATATACCTCGTAAATTAATACCGCCATTGCGTTGCTAATATTCTATGCAAACAACTATATTCTCGACCAAGCAATCAAGCAACACAATACAACTTTATTAATAAATAAATATTTACGCTAATATTTTAGCATTTAAGCGTGTAAAAATCAATGTTAGCCCTGTGAAAAAACAGTGAAATACCCTTATTAATCATTAATTTTGGTTAACCTTCATGTTCAATCTCTTTATTTTTACCCCTTTTTGGCAAAACTTTTCACTTTTTTCCCGTCAAAATTGCCTTTTTTCTACGCCTTCACCGACTTTCCCGTATCTTCTTACTTTCAATTCTTAATTCATCCTTTCCCTTAACCGACGTAATACTTTTTCATCCATGATCGTATTTCATTCCGCAAAAACACAATCTCACACTAATCTACATAAAAAAAAATGATTTCAATGCTAAAGCATTGCTCAATGGGTTTAACCACATACATTTCACTTAGAATGATATTTAACCATTCTGTAATAATAATTGTCTATAAACATTGGAAGTAAAAAATTACCGAGCGTAAGTTCCCATTCACTGTCGCACTAATTCCATCCTATCATACTGAACTTGACCGAAATTTGATCGAAGCGTAAATCAAACGACGCAGGTACTTGGTATCTTGCGGACGATAATGATAGATTATGGAACTAAGTTTTACTCCTTGGATAATGACGGAAAAAGCACTTATTCACATAAAAAAGAGTGTATTTTGTACAAAATTATTCATAACGTTGCCGTTTTTCATGACCATTTAGTCCAATCGTCCTCCGTTAAACAAAGCGGAATGGTAGTATGATTCAAGTTCACTTGTAACACAAACTAAATATCATTATATCCGTTATTTACAAAACAAGATAACAACACTATGTATTACAGTTTTTAGTTCTTCACTTCTCCAATAGACGTAAAATAGCAACTGTATTGACAAAAAGAACCAGCAAGGTTTTTAAAGCCTAACAGAAGAAAGGTTGCCGAAAAACTAATAACTATATCATGCTATTATTTAGTCATGCGAAGCATTGTTATTTAAACATGGGGCCCGTAAAGTGTAAGTATGATTTCCATCAAAGGTGCACCATTATCGATCAAACTATAGTGTGGTTCGGTAATGTTTATTTTCTTAGAGTCAGTACATAAGAAGATAGCATTATGCGTTTTGAAAATTCCAATATTGCAGGCTAACTAATTGACATGATCTTATAATTCGCCATATGGTTTATGTGAATAAAAAACCCATTAAACTATTGCACTATTGCAGAATCGTTTTGTTACATTAAGAAACACATAAATTAAAAGTATAAAAAGCGTAAAGAAATAAAAAATTAAGCAAAAAATTTAGTAGCTAATAGTTTTTAGAGATAACACAAAAAGTACAGTTAGAGCTTAAAGGTGGTTATTGTACATCTAAAAAAGATTTGCAGGATTTTATAGATGAACTGCTTAAAATCGACGTTAAATACAAAGACTATCAAAAACAAATAATAGACCACCTTATAAGTCAAGTATTTGTCAGTGACGATAATACCGTAGTATATTTCAACATTCGAGGTTGCAAAAATATTGATAAAATTACTATAGATGATACAACAGAAGCAATAGAAGGCAACATTAAAAATGTGCGACAGCTAACATCACCGCTCCATCAAAAAACAAAAAAGTCGCATACGTATGCGACTTTTTTAACTTTTCACCCTTCACTAAAAGTACTTTTTGATTTGAAATGAATCTCCAAAAGTGTTTAACTCTTGGGGTACTTTTCATTTTTGGGGTGCATTTTAGTTTTACTTTTTAAATATTTTTTTGATTGCGTGGGCAAGATCGCCGAAGGATTTTTTCTTGACTGCAAACCAAGCAATGAAAAATCCGACTGCAGCGGCAACGACAGTGAAACCAGCTACAATACCCACGATTGCTCCCGTAGAAAGACCTTCATTTTCGTTGGAAACGTTATCCTCCTTGGGAAGCATAGGGATGGTTAGACCGTCCATTTGCGCACCACTTTCGTCAAAATGTTTACCGCAAATGTTACAATCCTTGTGCGCTTTTATACCCTCCGTTTCCGTTGTGGCTGGGATTTCGTCAAACCAACTGCCAAAACTGTGTGCGTTTGGATTGATTGCGATTGTTAGATCTTGTTGCGTTGTTTCTACCTTTTCCGCATTGAACAGTTTATGACATACGGAACACTCGTAGTGAGCGCCATAACCCGTTACTGTGCAAGTTGCGTTTTGCTTTTCAATCAAATCGCCGTAGTCGTGATCACTCGCCTCAATCGTGAGGTCGTCCAGTTTGTTGTTTTCGGCATCAAAATCGCCGTTGCATGCGTTACAATGCCAATGCGCTTTTGTGCCTATGGACGTACAAGTTGCAGGATCCTCAGCAATGATCTCCGTTGTAGAGAAATTGTGTTCAAGCACGGGGATTGCCGTTTCTG
>CAZUET010000002.1:0-47957 GCA_964619685.1 uncultured Christensenellaceae bacterium | reverse complement strand
AATATCCATCTCATACTTAATCTATTCATTAATGTGATAATATGGAAAAAATAATCAAAAAAACCATTATTTTTTTTTAATCAAACGCCTTTTGTTGGTTGACATGACTTATTTTAATATTATATTATAGAAATATTGGCACTAATTTTGGAAAAACTATCCTTATAGGATAAGCTCGTTTTTGAGTTAAAAAGTATTAAGTTTTTCCGCAATGAGGAGTATATGAAAGAATCTTTATACATTATATTTATCGCAGTTATAGTAGCATTGCTTGCGTTGATTCTCGTAGGCTGTAACAGTGACTTAGACTTGGACGGACAGACCAAGGTGGTTTTTCAGCTCGAGGGTGGTATTTTTAAGAACTGCGAAGATACTGTGACTTATTACTATCCATTAGAAGATGGAACAGAACACTCGATATCTGATCCGGCTACCCTTAACGGTAATAAATATCAAGTTGAAAGGGAAGGCTATGTTTTAAAGGGCTGGTATAAGACAAAAACCATTGACGGCGAAAATGTAACCTACTCCGACCCTTGGGATTTTTCTTCAGATAAGATCAGGGCCGGCGAGAATGTAACTTTATACGCAATGTGGAGAAAGGCTGTTAACTATACATATAAGCTTTGTTATATGGATGGTGATACCGAAGTCGAGTTAGGTGTATATGAGACCAATGAAGGATCTGTATTTTCCGATTATAGCAATTATAGAAATGAAAGGATTGGATATACATTTTTGAGTTTTGTTGATGCTGACGGTAATCCTTGGAATGAAGATTTTAAGCATCCGGGTGGAGATAACGACTGCGAAGTTAAGGTATATGCAAAATATATACAAGGCGATTATGTGTTGGTAAGCAGTGCAAAAGATTTAAGAACCAATGCGAGCAAGGGTAAAAATATTTACCTATTGAGCGATATCGATCTTGGCGGACAAAGCTTAACTTTTGGAAATTATGGCGGAATCTTTGAGGGAAACGGTCACACTGTTAAGAACTTCACTATCTCTTATAAGGACGGCAAGGACGATTTAGTATCCGACTATGAGGATGACAGTAAGAAATCCTTAGAGATAAGCTTATTCGGTAGAACAATGGGTGCAAAAATATCCAATGTAAAATTTGAAGATGCGATAATAGATATAGATACGACCAACTCTTTGATTTACAAGATATATGTTGCTCCGATATCTGTCGTATCCGATGCCGAGCTTGTAAATGTAAGCTTTAGCGGTAGCTATAAGGTTACCAAGCTTCCAAGAGGCTTTGATCAAGAGGAACGCTTAGTTATTGTTGAGAATGCTCCGTGGGTATCGGTCGGTGATTCGACATTTGATAAGGATAGTACATTCTTGCTTGTAGCTAAGGCAGAATAAAATTAAAATTATTTTTAATAGTTAAACAATATTTTTACACGATTAAACAAAATAAGATTCAATTTAAGATCTTACAAGGAGATTTATATGAAACATACAAAATTTAATGTTGTTTTGGTAGCGATGATAGTATTTGTAATGCTTTCGTCTGTTGTAATGTTATCCGCTTGTCAGGATACTACCGATACAAATAAGGTTTATTTCAACAATGAGACCGATCCTTTGGTCTTTTCGACTCAAGAGGTAGATAAGGTATTCAATCCATTCTTTTCGACCTCCGCAACCGATAGCAATGTCGTAGGTATGACACAAATTTCCATGCTTTCAAATGATAAAGAAGGCGTTGTTGCATACGGGGACAATGAAGCAGTAGTAGTTAAGGATCTTGAAACCGTCATTGAGGGTGAGGGCGAAGAGCAAATCACGACTTACCAATTTGTTTTGAAGAATAATGTAAAATTTTCCAACGGTTCACCCTTGACAATAAAAGATGTTCTCTTCAATCTATATGTATATCTTGATCCTCAATATACAGGTAGCAGTACCATTTATTCTACCGATATTGTTGGCTTAAAGGAGTATCGTACTCAAGAGAGTGACGACAAGGAGCAAGACAACTTTAGAAATCAGTTCAAGATCGAGGCAGAGGCACAAATCGACGCATTATTAGATGCATGCTCTGCAATACTTGAGGACGATCCCGCTATTAGTGCCGAGAATTTCTTAAAGGAATTAGAGGAATACACATCCATTGACGTTTATAAGGATGTTGTAGTTAATTATAACAAGTCCATCGAGTTATTTAAAGAAGAATTGAACAGTGACTATTCTAATAGCATCGATTCTTACGAGGACATTACTTTCAAGGATAAGGAAGGCAATGTATATAAGAATCTTTTCACCACCGATGTTGAGGTATTCCTTTACAACGAAGGTTATATCACATGGAATAAGAAAGATGCAAAAATTGAATCGTCTCTTACCACACCCGGTCAAGAAGCAAGCTTGAAAGAATGGACAAAGGATCAAGCTATCAATACCGTCTTGGCAGATATGATCCCCGGTAAAATGGATCAGGTTATCGGATATTGGAGAACGGGTACCGATTTAAGCGAATATCTTGAGAATAAGGCAATGGAAGCATATTTCCAAACCGCATCAAGACTTTATCCTAACATTTCTGGTATTCAATTTGCAAATAGAACAGAAGCTGTTACCGTTAACAGTGTAGAATATGCAGTACCTACATACGGCGATGACGGTTCGGTTACATCCGGAAATGAAGTTTTATCTATCAAGATTCACAAGGTAGATCCCAAAGCAATTTGGAACTTTGCATTTGCGGTAGCCCCCATGTATTACTATTCGGACGAAGCACACATTCAAGCATTTGATTTTGTAAGTAATTTCGGCGTAGAATACGCATCACAAAGCTTCATGAATAATGTAGTTAAGAATCCCGATAAGATAGGTGTCCCAGTAGGTGCAGGTCCATATGCCGCATCCAAAAGCTCCGGCGGTATTACAAACATTCAAGCAGGTGATTTCTATGATAAGGGCGTTATCTATTTTGAGCGTAATCCATACTATCTAATGGGTGCAGCTAAGATAAATAAGGTTCGTTTCCAAGTAGTATCATCAGCATCCATTCTCAATTCGCTATACAGAGGCGAGATCGATTATGCAGAGCCCAATGCAAAGCCTGAAACTATCAGCGAGCTTAACGGTAAGCGTGATGACGGTATAGGTAATAAGAGTATTCGTACAGCCGGTTACGGTTATATCGGAATCAATGCAGGTAAGGTACCCTCTATTGCAGTTAGAAAGGTCATCATGTACTGCATCAATACTCAAGAATGTGTAGACTACTATAAGACAACTGCGAAAGCTATCTATCGTTCGATGAGTTTATCTAACTGGGCATATCCCGAAGGTAGTACTGCTTATTATCCATATATTGGTGGAAAGGTTCCCGAGAATCTCAATGTAGTTGATCCCGATTATAAGGACTATGTCAAGAGCTTAGGTAAGAAAGCAGGTGACTATCTCACCGAAGCTGAACAAAAGGCATTCCTCGTAGGTATGATCGAGGGTGCAGGCTATACACTGAACGCTAACGACATTTATCAAAAGGGTAGTAGTAAGCTTGAGTATACCTTCACTATTGCCGGCGATGAAACAGACCACCCCGCATATAACGCAATGGTGCATGCAGGCGAGCTTTTAAATAAGATCGGATTCAATATTACGGTAGCTACAGATGCACAAGCATTGAAGAAGTTATCCACAGGTAGCTTGACAGTATGGGCAGCAGCATGGGGTTCAACCATCGATCCCGATATGTATCAGGTATATCATAAGGATTCAAAGGCAACCTCCGTTCTCAACTGGGGCTACAAGCAAATATTGAGAGACGAAAATACATACGTAGAGGAAATTGAAATTATTAACGAGCTTTCCGAAGTCATAGAGCAAGCCCGTGAGACCAATGATCAAACAGCAAGAAAGAATCTATACGAAAAAGCGCTCAATCTTGTAATGAAGCTTGCAGTAGAGCTTCCTACCTACCAAAGAGACGACTTGTTCGCATTTAATACAAATAAGATCGATGTATCAACTCTTACTCCCGACTCAGAAACATCTCCTTATAAGGGATTAACGAGTGATATGCACTTGATCTCCTTGAATGAAGAGAGATAAAAATACAAAAATATAGAATTTCGGTTTTTATTAAATTTAGTTATACTTTCATAGTACCCTTCTCTGTTTTTACGGAGAAGGGTAAATAGGATAATAATATGTTTAAATATATAGTTAAAAGATTATTGATATCCATAATAATATTGATCGGTGTTTCGCTAATCATCTATACGATGGTTCGTCTTATGCCGACCGACTATGTGGATAACAAGTATTCCTCACAGCTTCAGCAAGGACAGATAACCCAAGAGGATATCGACGAATTTAAGAATCTGTATGGTATAGGTGACTCGTCCTTTAAAGGAATAGTAGGCGGATACTTCAAATGGTTTGGTAATATGTGTAAAGGCGATCTTGGTATTTCCTTTAAGTATGAAAAACCAGTAGGCACAGTTATAGTTGAGAATATGTGGATATCGTTTGCGATAGCGTTCATAGCCACAGTTCTTCAATTTTTAATAGCGATACCATTGGGAATATCGTCTGCTACACACCAATATTCTGCAAGAGATTATGCAGTTACCGTGTTTACTATGATAGGCTTATCATTGCCTACATATTTCTTTTCAGCCATAGTTGTTAAGATATTTGCAGTAGACTTAAAGATATTGCCATCTAACGGTTTGATTTCCGCATCAGCCAATTACACCGAAGATTTTATTGGATTTATATCCAAGCTTGGTGATATGGTAGAGCATTTGATATTACCTATATTTGTCAGTGTAATTCTTTCTATCGGTGGATTGATGCGTTATACAAGAACCAATACATTAGAGGTGTTGAGTGCAGATTATATTCGTACCGCAAGAGCAAAGGGCTTATCCGAGAAGACGGTCATCTACAAGCATGCATTTAGAAATACATTGATACCGTTGGCAACCCTTTTAGCAGGTACGCTCCCCTCTCTTTTTGGTGGAATGATGATAACTGAGGAGGTATTTGCCATAGACGGTATAGGTCGTTTGGCATACAAAGCATTGACCGAGGGTGATATACCGTTTGTAATGGGGTATAACATGTTCCTTGCTATATTGACTGTTATCGGAACATTGCTATCTGATATAATGTATTCCATTGTAGACCCGAGAGTCAAGATAACGAAGTAGGTGGATTATGGACGAGAATAAAAACGATTTGATAACAACGGAAAATAGTATTCCCGATGAAAATATTGTTATAGAGAATTGTGTTTTAAAGGATGAGCAATTATCGGTAGGCGAAAACGAAATCGACAATGCTCAGGTCTCCGAAAACGCTGTTCACGAGGTAGAAGAAAAAGAAACCTATCAACAAATGAGTCCTATTCGTTTAGTTGGTAGAAGATTTTTCCGCTCGAAGCTATCTATCGTAGGCATATGTATGATAGTATTCCTATTTGCATTTGCAATTTTAGGCCCTGTTATTTATGACAAGTGGTCCGAGGAAGAGGTAGATAGAACGATGGTTACATCCACTGTACAGACGGTAATTGACTATGATTTTGGCGAAGGAGTGGTAAGCATTACCGAAGAGGTCGTTCATAAGACCGAATTAAACGCATATGCATCCCCATCTAAGGATCACCTATTGGGTACAGATAATTTTGGACGAGATGTATTTGTTCGATTAATGTACGGCGGAAGAATTTCATTGATGATAGGCTTTATCGTCGTAATATTAGAAACTGTGATAGGTATTATTCTTGGCGGATTAGCAGGATACTTTGGCGGTTGGGTAGATCAGGTAATAATGCGTATAGTAGATATATTTAACTGTATACCAACATTGCCCATTCTATTGATAGCATCTGCACTTATAGATTCATGGAATGTTACTCCGGATCAAAGGATTTATTTATTGATGGCGATAATTACATTATTTAGCTGGAGCGGTGTTGCCAGAATGGTAAGAGGACAGATATTGATGCTAAGAGAACAGGATTATATCACCGCCACCGAGGTTATGGGTATACCGACTTGGCGTAAGATATTCATGCATCTTATTCCGAATGTAATGCCTCAGCTTATCGTAAGCATGACATTAGGTTTAGGAAGCGTTATTCTTTACGAGTCCACACTTAGCTATTTAGGCTTAGGTGTTCAGCTTCCAAAGGCGGCATGGGGAACAATGATAGCGACCGCAAAGGATCCACAGGTATTGGCATATCACCTCAATATGTGGTTACCAGCAGGACTATTGATAGTAATAGCGGTATTGGGCTTCAACTTTATTGGAGACGGCTTGCGTGATGCTATGGATCCCAAGGCGAAGAAGTAGGTGACGACTATGGCAAATGTAAAGAAAAACAATAATTATATATCCATTAGAGATAGTCGTAAAATAATAAAATACAACATCAAGCAGATGAAGTATTACGAGGGACTCAAAAGAAGAAAGCTATCGCTTGAAGAGTACACCTCACCAATGAAGGATGAGAATAACATCGTTGAAATAGATAACTTAAAAACATGCTTCTTTACCGATAACGGAACGGTTATGTCTGTAAACGGTGTCAGCTTTTCAATACCTAAAAGTAAGATAGTAGGCGTTGTTGGCGAATCAGGTTGTGGTAAGAGTGTAACATCCTTATCAATAATGCAACTTGTACAAGCTCCCCAAGGACAGGTTATAGCAGGTGAGATTCGTTTCAATTCTGATGAGTTGGGCTATGATCAGGATGGCAGAAAGCTCGGTTATAATATAGCAAAAATGCCGACTAATGAAATGTATAAGGTGCGTGGTAAGGATATCACAATGATATTCCAAGAACCGATGACGAGTTTAAATCCTGTATTTACTATAGGTTTCCAGCTTGACGAGGTTTCGTTTACCCATAACCCCGGAATTAGCGAAGCAGACGCAAAGGCATGCAGTATCGAAATGCTAAAAAAGGTCGGAATCGCTATGCCCGAGCATGTATATGGATCATATCCCCACGAGTTATCGGGCGGAATGCGTCAGCGTGTAATGATAGCAATGGCGTTAGTAGGCGATCCAAAGCTAATAATTGCAGACGAGCCGACCACAGCATTGGATGTAACTATCCAAGCCCAGATTCTTGAGCTGTTAAAAAAGCTTCAACAAGAGCAAGATTGTTCGATTATGCTGATAACCCACGACCTTGGTGTTATTGCAGAAATGGCTGATGAGGTCGTAGTAATGTATGCAGGCAGGGTAATAGAAAAAGGAACAGCAAAAGAGATTTTCCATAATCCCCTTCATCCCTATACTATTGGATTACAGAAGAGTAAGCCATTGATAACATCATCATCGACCGAACCGCTGTACTCTATTCCGGGACAGGTACCAAACCCCATCAATCTACCTGATCACTGTTATTTCAAGAATCGTTGTTCAAGGTGTAAGGCATGCTGTGACGGTACATACCCTCCCGAGATTAAGGTAAGCGAGACCCATACGGTATCATGTTATCTGTACAGTAAAGAGAATGGGCTCGATAACGGTGCTAACGGAGGTAATCAATGAAAAAGGATCTAAGTAAAATATTTAAAAAGTTTAACGAAGAAGCGCCGATTCTTCCGTTAGAAATAGTAGATCAAGGTACCGATGTTATACTTGAAAAGGGTAGAATAAAGGCAGAGAAAAGCGGTAAGGTAATATTAGAGGTAGCGCATCTTAAAAAGCACTTTCCTATAAAAACCGACTTTTTCGGTAAGCCTATCAAGTTTTTAAAGGCTGTAGACGATGTAAGCTTTTCTGTTCCCGAGGGTACAACCTTAGGAATAGTAGGCGAATCTGGTTGCGGTAAGACTACATTAGGTAAAACTATATTGAAGCTTCACGATATCACCGGTGGCAGTATAGTTTATGACGGAATAGATATTACAAACCTTAGCCGTTCTCAAATGACGAAGTATCGTACAAGTATTCAGCTTGTATTCCAAGATCCGTATTCGAGTCTTCCTCCACGAATGACGGTAGGAAGCATTATAGCAGAAGCAGTCAAGGTACACAAGATAGTCCCCAATGATCAAGTTACCGAATATGTATTGGATGTAATGAAGAAATGTGGATTACAAACTCAATACTATGATAGATATCCCCACGAGTTTTCGGGCGGACAGCGTCAGCGTATCTGTATAGCAAGAGCATTGGCGGTTAATCCGAAATTGGTCATATGTGATGAGCCTGTATCGGCACTTGATGTTAGTATTCAAGCACAGATTATAAACCTATTGAAGGATCTGCAAAACAGTCTTAAACTTACCTATTTATTCATTTCTCACGATCTATCGGTAGTTAAGTACATAACCGATAGGATATTAGTAATGTATTTAGGTAACATGATGGAAATAGGTGATACAGACGAGATATTTGCCAATCCGCTACACCCGTACACGAAAGCACTGTTCTCGGCAGTTCCCGTACCCGATCCCGATGTAAAGATCAATAGAATAATACTTCAAGGCGATATTCCATCCCCTGCGAATCCGCCAACAGGCTGTAAGTTTCATACTCGCTGCGATCAGTGTATGAGCGTATGTAAGCTTCGTAACCCCAAATATATTGAGGTCGAACCCGACCATTTTGTAGCATGTCACTTATATGATAAGGAAATAATGGTAAGGAGTGCGGAGTATGACGAGATCTATAACGCATATGAAAGCGAGCTCGAGGCGTATAATGAACGCAAGGCGCAATTCGATAAAGAAAGACAAGAGGCACTTGACGAGATAAATATTTTCAAAAAGTTCAAGAAAAAGTCAAATGTCGATGATGAGACTCGATCGAATGACGGCGAAAACGCCACGACTGACGAATAAAAATGGCTAAGAAAAAAAAGAAGGCTCCCTACCAAGACGACGGACGGACATTATATAATATGGATAATGTTGTACAGCAAAATCCGTTTGGACCCGACTATGTAGGCGACGACCGTAAAAAAGAGAATGTAGGCTTAAGCAAAAAAGAACGCTTTGCCGCAATAAAGGCAGCGTTTCAGGTATATCTTCCCATATTTTTAGGTGTACTTGCATGCTTTGGCTTAGCGATATTGTTATTAGTATTCTGGTTAAAATAAAGGAGACCAAATGAGATCTAACACAAAGATGAACAAACTTACTCTAATAGTATGCATAGTGGTACTTTCGATAATGGCAACAGCACTTTTTGCATGCAGCTCTGCTATCGTTACACCCGATAAGGGGAGTGTTAAAAACGACAACTTCCAAGATCTGCAGATACTTAAGAGTGAGCTTAAATTGACTCAAGAGCAGTCTATTTCCCAAATTAAGGCTAATTACCTTATTGAAAACAATGGGTATAAAGACGATGATGAAATAGTTATAATGGTCACTCTTAGCGAAGAGTCCATACTCGATGCTTTTAATGACAGATATTATACCGAATATCAAACTGTAAAGGATTTTGCAGAGAGCTATATCGGTCAAGAAATGGTAGAAAAGATAGATAAGGAACAGTCTAAGTATGTCAATTCATTAAAGAGAGATGGCTATTCCGTTGAACTTGTCAATACATACAATACGTTGTTAAATGCAGTAGCATTATCCGTTCCGTATGGTCAAATGAATGATATTGCCAAAACAAAGGGTGTGACTAATATTATTATGTCCGAAACCTATAACCGTCCTCAAGATACAAAGAACGAGAGCGGATACAGTGCAATAGAAAATATCGTTGACATATACGAAACAGGTATTTATAAATCTGACTGCGTTGATTTTAAGGGCAGAGGAACTTCTGTAGCGATTCTTGACTCAGGCTTCGACCTTGCTCACAGCGTATTCAGCACCGATAATATCGACAGTATTCCCGAAGAGGATCTTATGATCAATATTCAGGATATCAAGAATGTTTTATCTCAAACTCAGGCAGCATCCTTGACAAAGGGTATCGATATAAGCGATGTATATTACAGCACTAAGATACCGTTTTCTTATGACTATGCAGATAAGGATCCCGATGTTAACCCATATGACTCTGAGCATGGAACCCACGTCGCAGGCATTATCGCAGGTAAGGATGATGTTATCACAGGTATTGCTATCGAAACACAGCTTGTATTGTTAAAGGTATTCCCCGACCTTGATGACGGCGGTAAGACCGAAGATATTACTGCAGCATTAGAGGATGCTGTTCTTCTTGGCGTAGATGCTATCAATATGAGTCTTGGATCGTCTTGCGGATTTGCAAGAGAAGAGGATGGAAACGCTATCAATGATATCTATGATAAGATTAAGAAAGCAGGTATAAGCCTTATAACCGCTGCAAGTAACAGTTATAGCTCCGGTTACGGTGGCGAACAGGGTAACACCAACTTTGTAACCAATCCCGATTCAGCGACTGTTGGTTCTCCATCAACTTATGAAGCAGCTTTATCGGTAGCGTCCATTTCGGGTACAAAGAGTAAATATTTAGTAGCAAACGGTTCAGACGTGGTTTTCTTCAATGAATCAAATGCCGTAACTGGTAAGCCCAACGATTTCTTTAAAGAGATTTTTGAAGATTTAGGTGTAACAGATCAAAAGGTTACATTAGAGTATGTAACAGTGCCTGGTGTAGGTAAAACTATCAACTATAGCGGTATAGATGTTAAGGGTAAGATAGCACTTGTTCGTCGTGGTGATAACACATTCGAGGAGAAAGCACTTAATGCCAAGGCAGCAGGCGCCATTGCATGTATCATATATAATAATATTGACGGTGATATCCTAATGAGCATGGGTAAGACCGATCATATTCCAACAATTTCTATATCCAAGGACGACGGTAGTAAGCTTGCAGAAAAGAGTAAGGGTACAATGGTTATAGATATGACCAACCAAGCCGGACCGTTTATGTCCGATTTTTCGAGCTGGGGACCTCTTCCTTCTCTCGAGCTTAAGCCCGAGATAACAGCACACGGCGGAAATATCAAATCTTCCGTACCTGGTGGCGGTTATGATGAGTTGTCGGGAACATCCATGGCTACACCAAACCTATGCGGAATAGTAGTATTGATCAGACAATATCTAAAAGAAAAGTATCCCGATATCACAGCTCCCGAATTATCCAAGCTGACCAACCAAATGCTTATGAGTACGGCGACCATTATTCTTAACGAAGAGGGTAATCCGTATTCTCCTCGTAAACAGGGTGCAGGACTTGCAAGTATTGCAAATGTGGTCAACACCAAGGCATATTTATCGGTAGACGGTATAGATAGACCTAAGCTTGATCTTCTTGACGATCCTCAAAGAACGGGTGTATATACCATGAAATTCAATGTACATAACATTGATGCGTCGAGTGATGTAGTATACGAGCTTGATCTTGTAGGAATTACCGAGTCGGTATCCACATATGAAAAGACCCACGTTGCAGAAAAGGCAACTGTTTTATCTAACAATTTTACTGTAGAAGTAGTAAACGGAGTATTAAACGGTAATACAGTAACCGTAAAAGCCGGTGAAACAGCAAAGGTAACTGTAGTATATACGCTGACCGATGACGATAAGTCAATGATAGACGAGCTATTCCCTTACGGAATGTATGTAGAGGGATTTGTTAAGCTTATTGATAAGAGTGAATCCCAAGCAGTAGATCTTAACATTCCATTCCTTGCATTCTATGGCGACTGGACCGAAGCTCCAATGTTTGATAAAACCTATTATGAGGTGGAGAGCGAAGCACATGATCAGGCTATCGACGACGAAGATAAGATAAAAGCCGATTATTATGCAACAACGCCTTATGGCTCATATTTCTATAACTATATGATTCCTTTGGGAACATATCTATACGATGTAGATTCATCTATGTACGATGAGATTCCTGCAAGCGAAGATCATATAGCAATATCTAATGTATTAGGAACTATAGACGGTATTTCTGCCGTATATGCAGGACTATTGCGTAACGCAAAGACTATGACTTACACCATCGTTGATACAGTTACCGGCGATGTAATGTATGAAGAAGTATTTTATAATGCAAGAAAGGCATATTCTGTAGGCGGAACACCTATTCCAAGCTATGAATATATCAGACTTAAATCTGCACAATTAAATCTTATCAATAATAGGACATATTCATTCAGCATGGTAGGTAGATTAGATTACGGTGACGGTGGCGAAGCTAAGAATGTAAGAAGTGAGTTTTCATTTGATTTCTACTTTGATGACGAGGCACCTGTATTGAAATCTGCGACCTATGAAAAGGTCTACGATAAGACACTCAAAAAGGATCGTTATTATATTAACATGGTAATTTATGATAATCACTATGTTCAATCTATAACACCTATTATATTTACATCGAGCTCAAGCTACACCTTCCTTACCGAGAACCCCGTTCCCGTATACAGTGAAAAGGGTGCTAATAATAGGGTACGTTTTGAAATAACCCAATTCCTTGAGGATATATATGCGGATGAGATTATAACGAGTGGATTAGCATTTTCCATTGACGACTATGCATTGAATTCCAATATTTATATCTGTCAGCTACCCGGAACGAAGGGTGAATTCAAATTCACGAGTGACGGAACCATGGAGGGCGGAGATCTCATTATTCTATCGGTTGAAGAGGGCGAATTGATTGACTTAACAAGGTATCTTGCCACTGCCGACAGCTCAGTAGACGAGAATAAGGATTACTTAAAATACCTCGTATGGACATCATCAAATGAAAAGGTAATTGAAGTCAAAGACGGTATTTTGAAAGCCAATAAAGCAGGTAGAGCGACAGTAACGGTCAAGGAACAAATGGAGCTTAACCAAGCGATATTGATAATCAATGTTAAGGAAAAGACGGCAGATGTTGCCGAAGCGAGCGATTCGTTGATTGGAAATGCCGACTCCTCCAAGATAGAAGATATTCGTTTCTCGTATTTTGATACGTTATTTGCGTATTCGAGAGCGGCACAGACAAGTGAAATAGGACAAACGGGTGACAGAAAATTCCTATCCGCAATGAATGGAATTACATTCTATCCGGGCGAAAAGATTCAATTATTCTATGATCTTGATCCATGGTACGTAGCCGATAAATACAATGTTACATTCGAATCGACAAACCCGTTGGTAGCGTCTGTCAACGAAAAAGGTGAAGTTACCGGACTTAAAGAGGGTAACACATCCATTGTATTGAGAGTAGAAGGTTCTTCGCTAATGGCAAGAGTAAGAATTACGGTCAAGAGCGAATTTGTTATTGAAAATCGTAGCTTGATAGCCTATAAGGGATTAGGTGGCGAGGTAGTTATCCCGGATGACGAGGGTATTTTGTATATCGGAGCATACGCATTCTGCTTATATACGACCGATAACACTATTGAACTGACCGATGATGACTATGATGCCAACAAGATACCTGCAATGAATACTTCAGTTACATCGGTAATAATACCCGACGGAGTTGAAGAAATTCAAAAGTATGCATTCTATAATTGCTCAGGCTTACGTTCGGTAACAATTCCCGATACAGTCAAGTATATAAGAGAATGTGCATTCTATAATGATGTAAAGCTTGAAAATGTCGATATCAAAAATGTTCAAACAATAGGTAGAGAAGCATTCAAGGGCTGTGTCAAGCTTGATAATATAGATTTATCTAAGGTTTATGCTATAGGAGCAAAGGCATTTGACGGTTGTTCCTCACTTTCAAAAGCGGATTTATCATCGCTAAGAAATACAGGTGACACTGCATTCCGTCATTGCACCAATCTTGCGACCATAGTAACCAACGAGCATACCAAGCTTGCGTCTGCAATGTTTGTAGATACAGGCGTAGAGAAGCATTCAAGGGCTGTGTCAAGCTTGATAATATAGATTTATCTAAGGTTTATGCTATAGGAGCAAAGGCATTTGACGGTTGTTCCTCACTTTCAAAAGCGGATTTATCATCGCTAAGAAATACAGGTGACACTGCATTCCGTCATTGCACCAATCTTGCGACCATAGTAACCAACGAGCATACCAAGCTTGCGTCTGCAATGTTTGTAGATACAGGCGTAGAAGAGATAACGATATACAACAGCGGTTGTTATATACCAAGCTTCTTATTTGCTAATTCACTTAAGCTCAAAAAGGTAACATTAAAGGGTGATCTCGAAGGCATAGAGTACGGAGCATTCTCGGGTTGCGAATCGTTGACTGAGTTTGTTATCGAGGGTGAATTGAAGATGATAGGCGAGCAAGCCTTTTACAATGACTCGTCCTTAGTAACCTTTATTCTTCCCGATTCTAAGGTTGATATAGGCGTATATGCATTTTACAAATGCTCGTCATTGCACGAATTAGTTTTCGGTGAGAATACACTTTTGGCTGATTTAAGTGCTGCAATGTTCCAAGATACCGATCTAACGGTGTTCACGGTAAATGAAAAGAATGAGCATTATTCATCGAGTAATGACGGCTTATTATATTCCGCAGACGGTAAGACCATAATAATGGCTTCGATGTCTAAGGCATTCGGTGATCTTGTCATCGATTCAAAGGTCGAACGCATCGAAAACGGAGCATTTTCGGGTGCTAATGTTGTAACTGTAACAATAAATAATCCTAATACGGTTATAGGTGAGTATGCCTTTGCAAACAGTCAAACATTGACTAAGGTGGTGTTCCCCGACACTGAGGGCGTAAAAATTGAAAAGAATGCCTTCAATTCGGCTAATGTCCTTGAAGTTACTGAAAATGCAGATAAAGTATTGATAATGGATGATTATGCTTTCGCAAACACTGCACTTAAGAGTATCACGCTTGGAGCAAACGGTGTATTTGGTGAGGGCGCTTTCTTCAAAACCCCATTAGATACCGTAACCATTGGAGCAAACTCTAAATTCGGAATGGGAGCATTCCAAAATTGCTTGTCGCTGATTACTGTGAATATGCCCGAGCAAGGCGGAGTAGAATTTGGCGAATCTTGTTTCGGTAATGACAAGAACTTGCGTAATATCGATCTATCTAAGATAAAGGAAAGGATAGAAAGAGAAACATTCTACGGCTGTACCACTTTATACGAAGCAAACATTCCTCAAATAGTAGAGGTTGACGATTATGCTTTTGCTGATTGTGAAGCATTGACCAATGTAACATTAGGAACTGTTATGAGGATAGGCGAGGGCGCATTCGGTAGATATCAGCAATACAGTCAAGCACCGAGGATCGAAAAGATAACATTACCGTCCACTCTTACAGAGATAGGCGACGGTGCATTTATCGGTTGCTCCGCACTTCAAGAGATAGTGGTACCTGACTCAGTTGTTAAATTTGGTGATTTTGTATTTACATATTGCGAAAGCTTAACAAAGGCAACACTTGGTAACGGCATCAAAAAAGTCGGTAATTACACATTCTACGGCTGTTCGTTATTGAATAGTGTTCAGTATTCTGCCGACGAGATTGGAGAGCTTGCATTCTCTCAAACGAGCTCATTAAAGGATATAGATTTAACAAATATAACCAAGATTGGAATGGGTGCATTTGAATCGAGTGGCTTAACCGGTGTTATCGTTGCTGAAAAGCTTACCGAACTTGGTGATTACGCATTCCAAAACGCAGATATTCGCATGTTCTCTGCAAGCAGTCTTGCTAAGATAGGTATATCGGCATTCCAAAATAACTCAGAGCTATCGAGCTTCACATTCTCAGACAAGCTTGAGAGTATAGGCACAGAAGCATTCTTGGGCTGTAAGGCAATGAGAAGCTACTACACGCCGACAGGAAATGACTCAGGCACGATAAACGATTTCGCATATCTAAATAAGGGTGTATTATATACCAAGATGAAATCGGGATATTATCAGCTGACATCCGTTCCCCAAGGCAAGCAAACGCAGACTCTTATAGTAGACGAAGGCACCTACCGTATAGACAGATATGCAGGTAATGAGAACGAGTATATCACGGTAATAACCTTACCCGACAGCTTAAAGCTTATTGGTAACTATGCATTCTACGGATATAAGAAGTTGAACACCGTTGAATTTAAATCCGTTACCGCTCCAAGCTTAGAGGATTACTATAATAGGAATTCTTCAATCGAAGAGACCGATCCCGGTTTTGGAATACTACATCACAGCTTTGACCTATTCGGTTACGAATTGTATTACTATAACTTTATTGACCTTGCAGGTAAAAAAGCACCTATTTCAATGGTTCTTCCCTCTAACAAAGATATTGAAGGATATGACAGCTTGGTATTCGAAGCATATTTTGGAAAGGTTGAAGATTCTATGAGAAGCGGATATGTAGCTATGGAAAAGAATATGATAGAATTCATTTCATACGCTAAGAAAGTGCAACAGTTAAATGTAGTTACCTTGATTCATGAATCCTTGATAAATAATGCAGTTAAGTGCTATAAGGCATTGACTCAAAATCCTGCGACGTACGGAATCGATATGGACGAATGGAATTCGTATGTAAATAGCGTTAATGAAGCGAAGGCAACTCTTACCAAGATAAAGATAGAGAATGCAGGTGCTAAGGTTATAGCTGTACAAGAGAGAATCGACGCACTTCCCACCGAGTTTAAGGTAGAAGACCTCGAGCTTTTGAGATCGGTAGCTTCTGACATCAATGCGTTATTACCAAAGGATAAGGCATTGCTCGACACATCGAGATATGATCTATTGATAGCCTCGTATGATGCATACCGTGAAGGTGTGGTGCAAGAAGTAAGACCTATAACAAATTCCTTTGACAACCTTGCAATGAGCATAGCAATAGCGTTGGCATCGCTGTTAACGATAGGCTTTGCGGTAGCGTTGAAGGCTATATAAGGAGGGGAATATATGAAAAAGACGATTAAAAGAATTAGTTTGATAGTCATAGCTGTATTGACCTTAACGGTGGTATTAGGAATAATGATGGGCTGTAAGGCAAATGAGCAAGAAATGCTTAATGAATCGAAGAATGCACTCAAGAGTGCGTCCTTCGATGTGAGCGTATATGACGGAGCGGAAAAGGTATACGGCTATAAAAAGACTGTTACCCTTCAAGAAAACAAAGCAGAGATAGCAACAGAAGAGAGTAAACTCAATTCGAGCTTCGTGCTTGAAAGTAACACGACTTATGATAGTGCGGAATCACCCGATATGGCTAAGCTTATATCCATTAATCTGAGCGATGAGCTAATACAAAGTAAGGACACTTCCGGAAATGACGTTACGCTTAAGGTTGCCAAGGAAAACTTATCAAAGGTAATAGGATTGAATGATTATCAGCCTATTGAAGATGTTACAGTGGTCATAAGCTTTGAATCGAACAAGATTAGATCGCTAAACACCGAATTCGTATTAGAAAGCGGTCGAAAAGCGGTCATCACCTATACTTACAGTTACTAAGGAGGGCGCAATGAAAAAACTATTTTGTATTATAATGATACTATGTGTAGTGCTTGCACTTGTAGCATGCACCGAGACCGTTGATAATAGAGAAATGCTTGCTACTCCAAAGGGACTTAAAGTCAGTGATGACGGATTAATAACTTGGAACGCAGTAGAGAATGCTACAGGCTATGTACTTACCGTCAATGGTGAAAAGATCGAGCTAACAGTAACCGAATATCAAGCAAGTGGAGATAAAGCCTTTACATTTTCTGTAATAGCCGTAGCTGACGGATATAAGGATTCTCCTTCCACTATGACCTTAAGTTTCACACCTAAGGCAGTTACTCCCGACATACCGGTCATACCAACTCCCGATTTAAGTGGCGTAAATGTAGCAATTTCGGGTACATCTGAGGTTAGAAGCGGTAAGAGTGTAACCTTGACAGCCACGGTTAGCGGAACGGAAAACACCGAGGTAGAATGGAAAGTTTCAGAGGGCGCCGATTTTGTAAGTGTTGTTGACGGTGTCGTTACCGCCAATGAGGTCAGCGGAGATAAGACCGTAGTAATTACAGCGACCAGTGTAGCCAATCCCCAAAAGAGTGCGACTAAGGTCATGACGGTAGTTGCTCGTCCCGCCCTTACACAGGATATGATTGATTTTATTGCAGGTCAAGAGAAGATAGCCTTTGAGGGATATGTGAACATTAATGTATATTCTATAGGCTTATTTGAAAAGCTTGAAACCACCTATGCAACCGTTATCAAGACTGCATTAGACGGAACAAACTGGTATGCAGAATATGAAAACGCATCTGCAGGAATAAAAAGTTCGCTGTATTATAAGAATCATAACGGACTTGCTTGTCAAGTAAGTGTAAGCTTTATGAATGACGAGAGCTATACTCCGATGCTTGAAAATGATAAGACAGTAACTTGGAACGATTCCGGATTATATAATAATTTTGTAGGACTTACCGTAGACGATTTTGAATTTGACGAAGAAACATGGAGATATAAGTATGTAGGCAGTGATGCTAAGCTTCCTCAAAGGATGGTACAATCTGCAAACCCATACGATTTTAAAGCAAAATCCTTCTCCTTGATTATCGATGACGGCGAGATAATCGGTATATATGCAATAAGCGGAGATCATTACGAGATACTCGAGGGATATAGATCGGTACAAGAACTGTTTGTTGCCATAGGTATCGGCGATACGGTCGAGGTACCCACTATTACTAAGTATTCTCATGAGGATATCCATGATACACTTAAAGAAGCAATTGACAATATGCATAGTTTGAACAACTATACATTGAGCTTTAAGGAGATAACTAAGTCATACCTATCCACTCAATACATGGAAAAGGGCTTTACTGAGTACATAACCAACGATCTCTGTTACTTTGTACCCTTTGCAGTCAGCTATGACACGTATGGTAAAGAGGTTCATACTCCCGAATTGAGCGGAGCATACGGATATAAGCAAATAAGTGAATCGCTTTACAATTCATTCTATAGCTTAGACGAAGGCGTATTTTCGGCAAACCGTGCCTTTGAGGGCGATTTTAATAATTCAAAGCCTTCATTTGAATTCGCTGCGGAGCTATTCCGTATGTATTATGAGGATGAAGAAGACGGAACGATTACATATTATGTAGATTCTGTAATGAGCTCGGTGGCATCCACTTTCTACTACAGTGTAGGTAATAGTGATATCAATATGTATGGTATATTTGCAACCGAGGGCTTTACGTCTCCGACCGAAAGCTTTACACCGTATGTAGTAGTTAAAGACGGATATATTACCAATGCAGGCTTTTACTATTACATGGGTTCGATGTACGGCGTAGTAGAACTTGAGTACAGTGACTTTAACTCGACAGAGCTTCCCGAGGGAACAGAGGTAGAATTTGATGTTCGTCAAATTCCTACATCTTGGAGCGAATTGACTATTGAGGTATCGTTAGACTCAACATCCACAAGCGAAGATGTTTCCACTAATGCACTTGTATATCTTAAGGAGTTCTTCTCCAGCGAGAGAATTGAAGAAGAATTACCCTTCTTTGGTAATGCATTAGGTGACACCTATGGCTTCGGAATGACATCCCTACGTATACCGTACGGATCGACCACAGCAGTACCGACCATCATAATGTATTATGATGTACCACTTGATTTAGACTATACTATAGAATCTTCTTTGAACGCTATAGGAGAGTATTTAGAGTCAGAGGGCTTTGTCAAAAATGCAGGTGGTGAATACATCAAAGGTGATGTTTGTGTACTTCCCATGGATAACAGCTTAGACCTCATAATTTATGTTTGGAAAAAGCCCGCAAACGCATAATTGCATAAATATTGAATAAATAAAAAAATAGTTGACACTGTCCCTAAAATTTTTCCAAAATTTTTTAATTTTTTTTGCTCAAGGGCATAAATCCTTTTGGAAAATAAAGGGGCAGTGTTTTATAATATAGATATGGTAGTTATTTGATTGTTAAGAACTTATAGATTAATGACTGAGTAATTATTCAATTTTACAATTTTAGGAGTAATATAAAAGTATGAAAACAAAAAGTTTAGTTTTACTAATAGTTGCGATTGTAGCTATATTTACAGTATCTATGGTCTTAGTTGCCTGTGACGGTAACAATCCCGTAGACGGCGTAAGTATTTCTATATCTGCATCTCACGCAGAGATAAGCGAGGGTGATAATGTGACATTATCGGTAGTAGCATCAAATGGCGGATCATATTCAATAGCTGTTTCAGAACCTTCCTTGATTTCGATTGATTCTGATGGCAATATCAGAGTTATCGGTAAGACAGAGGTTGATAAATCTGTAACCATCACAGCATCATTAGTTAGTGATCCTACAATTAGTAAGAGTGTCAGTATTTTGGTTAAGGCTAACTCAAGTCCTGCATTTACTATTTCGGTATCATCCGATGTTTCTGTATTGACCTCTGACGGTGAAGCTAATATCACGGTAGTTGTATCTGACGGCAGTGATTATGTATTATCAGCATCCGAAGATTTTGTAGAGATAAACGGAAATGTAGTAACAGTTAAGACAGTTCCTTCCATTGATAAGTTTGTTATCATTACCGCAACATCCACCGTTGATTCTAATGTTACAGGTAGTGTAAATATTAAAGTTAAGGCTGACGTTATTCAAGGTCAAGTAGGTGAACTGACCTCTCAAATGATTGAAGCATTAGGAAATCCGAGCATCACAATTAAGGGCGTTGTTACAGACCACTATAATGACTGTAATGATCCCAGTAATAACACTGTTCACGAGTACATTACCGCTGTTTATATGGAAGACGGTAAGTGGAACGGTAGTTGGTATGCAAGCGAGAAAGATCAAAACGTTATCGAGTACTACTATCGTAAAGGAAGCGCTATTGTAACCGATGCTAACGGAGTTAAGGGATCATCCTTCGATAAGGTATATATCAATAAGGATAATATTGCTACACAAAAGACCATTACCGATTATAACAGTATTCCTGCCACATGGGATTCACAACATCTTTGGAACCATTTTGCTAATCTTGATGTTAATAAGTTCTCATACGATCCTGCTAATCCGGGCGTATATGTCTACAACTTTGATGTTAAGAATATGGATGATCAATATTTGATGACCTATCTTGCTATTTGTATGACTCCAATGCTTGGTAATGAAGATACATTCTATACCTTTGCATTGATTGTAGAAGACGGTAGAATTACAGGTATCAAGGCTCAGACTGAGATATTGTATCTTGAGGGCGGTTATCAGATTGAGGACGAAAAGGAACAAGATAATGCCGATACTATCATCTATACCGATGCAGTATTCACAATTTCCGATTTAGGAACTACCACCGTTGGAGATCCTGCACCTTATGAGGATACTCGTTACGGTGATAAGCTTGTTTCTGCGTTAGAGAAAATGAATAGTTCTAAGAATTACACCTTTGATGTAACAGAGAATTATACATATAAACCATCTGCAGATAGTAGTGATTATGATTACGCAGCTGCAGCTGACGATTCCAAACCTGTTGACTATATATCAGCTACCGGTAGAGAAGGTGTCAAGGGCTGGGTAACCGAAGAGGGCGCATTGTTTGCTACGACCGGAATGTATTCATATACATCGGACGGTAAACCCTACCACACATCTCACAGCGGTTATAGACAATTTGACGGCTATTACGAAGAGTTCACCTTCAATGCAACTGCTTATTTAGTAAGGACTGAAACTGATGCAGACGGTAAACCCGTAAATGTATATAGAACAGCTATGCAAGGTAATAAGCGTGTCAACGGTAGTATGTTTGATAAGCTTCCCACCTTTGACCTTTCACCCAATGTTTTCAGATTTGCCGGGTTAAACGAAGACGAATACGGTAATCAGACCTATAAATTCGTTTTGAGAGACTCCACCATTTCTCGTGAGGTTGCATGTGAAATTGCTCGTTATGACGAAGCTAAAAACGCATCAGAGAGCATCAGCGAGAATTTAACCATCATAGTTGATGGTAATGGTAATCTTGTATCGACCTTGATTCCATTCTCTATCACATACGGAACATATACAGGTTACTATCAAACCAGTTTCTCAAATGTTGGAACAACAGAGCTTCCCGCACGTACATTTGAAGATTATGTAGAGCGTAAGATACCTACCAGTTGGAACGAGTACACCATTAGCGATTACTACTATCTCCATAGTAATGATCATACCAAATATTATGGCTGTTACAGTGAAGTAAACGGCGAGAAAAAATGGGATTGCGCTAATGGCGAACACGTTAAGCCTGCAGACTATGTATTTACTCAAATTTTCGGTGAAGATGCAGTTAATAACGATCTTATCAGCCCGTCCGCATTTGTAGAGATATTTGGTGATAATACACACGGACCTTGGTATCATGATAAGAATACAGGAACTACAGATAATCCTGTTTGGCTCGAATATGTATCGATCACAACATCTACCGATGTATTCGATGAGAATTCTAAGGTAAATGACGAGTTGTTTGCCGAAATCTATAATAAGATGAAGGAAGTATTTGCAAAATACGGTTATACTCTTTCAGAGGGAAATACCGATATCAGTGGCGGTGCAAGTGGACAATCCGACCGTTATATAACATTCATTAAGGGTGATGTACAGATTGTTATTCAAAACAATCATACAAAGTATTTCTGGATAAGCTTCTATAAGACAGGGGACTGGACTTTAAAGAAATAATAATTTCCAAAAACATTAAAATATCAAACAAACATATTCCCGAGTAGCTCGGGGGTATGTTTGTTATAAATTTTTTGAAAAAAGATGAAAAAAATAGTAAATGTATTGATAGTTTTAATATTAATAGCCGTGCTTTTTTGTGCAGTGGCATGTGAGCAGACACCTGTAGAGCCTGATCCGACTCCGTCTACTCCGATTTTGCCCGAGCCGATTACTCCCGACTATACACTTACTCGAGTTAGCGACCGAGTAGAGTTAAGAGAACGGGATATTTTGTCATACGATTTTACTACTTTGTTCAAAATTACGACTACTAACGGACTGGTTAAACCTGTTTTACCGTCATATCTCGATTTATCAAAGCTACCTATTTCGGTTGGTGAAGGATTGGTAACCTGTAATTATGAGGATCAATCTGTAAGCGTTAAAGTAGTTGTCCTTAAACCTGTATATGAATTGAGCTTGTCTGTCGAAAGCGTGACCCTTTTCGATAATGAGGTAATGGATTACGACTTTAATAGTTTATTTACCCTTACACGAGATGGCGAAAAGACCGCTATTACCGATGATATGATCCAAACCAATATATCCACAGTTAAGGGTGATTACTATTATAGAGTTACTATGGATAATGCGACTAAGACCTTAAGGGTAACAGTTAAGAGATCATCGACCGCTGTTATTTATAGGGCATATTCATCTTTATCCATTGTGGAGCAAGGAATAGATTCTTACGATTACGATTCATTATTTGTATTATATGTAGACGGAATTCGTATTCCCAATAGTGAGGGTGTACTTGACATTTCCGCCAAAGATGGAAAGACTGTCGGCGATAGCTTCGATATTTCCTTCAAATATGATTTAGACGGTGATATTTTTATATCGACAGTCACCGTTAATGTTGTCAGCGAGCCCGACTATAGCGTTAATTCAAAAAGCGTTGTAGTATATCCTAATGAAGGCTTCCTTGACCTTACCACCCTTTTTGAAATAACTAAGGGTGATGATATTATCCCTGTTACATTAGATATGCTATCGGGTGATATCGATTATCAAAATATTGGAAATTACACCGTAACACTTACCTTTAACGGTATTGAATATACCGCAAACGTAGAGGTAAGGAGAGGTGTGAAAATAGAAACTCCCAAATCGGTAGTTACCGTTCGTAAGGGTATTTCCAAGTCTACTTATGCATTTGAAGACGACTTTATAGTAATGGTAAATGGTATACGCTTTGAATCGATAGATTCGTTTATCGATATTGAGAGCGTAGATTTTGACACGGTCGGTGAATATACCGCAACAATTACCATTAAGTATAATGATAATACCTTTTCATTGACTAAGCCTGTCAATTTTACTGAGTATTCCGCAAGCGTTACATATGTAGTAGTTGAAAACGAATACACCGCATCTGTAAAAGAAACGAGCATCATTCTTCCCGAGGGAACAACCGACTATTATTTATACGGTAATTTAGATGTTACTGTTAATGGTAAAAAGCAGGCATTTGTCTTAGATCCTACTAAGGTAGACGCTATCTCTTGTTATGTAGAATTATTATCAGCGCCTATTGACTTTGATAGTCCTCGTGAGCAGGATGTCAAAATAGCAGTTTATGTTAACGGAGTTAACAGTGCACCTGTGATTTTATCATATTCGTTGAGAATAGTATCGAGTATTGTTATAGAGGCAAACGATGTTATTGCCTTTACCGGTGATAATGTTTATCCCTATGATATATTCAAGGTATATAAGAACGGAATTGCCGTTGATTACGATAAATCTTTAGTTAGCGGAGTTTATTCGTTAGATAAAGCGGGTGTATATACTCTAAAAATTGAATACGAGCGTATTACCGAAATGGCAACATTGACTGTTCTTGATAAAAACATATTGGGCGTATACGAGACCGAGCTTAGATCTCTTGCTGTAGAAGAAGAGATAGACGAAGAGGGAAATGTTATGGTCGATGCCGTTACCTCAAAGAAGATAGGTGATATGGAATTCCTATCCTTTGATTCGCTATCAATAAATGGTCATGCCGTTACCGAGATACAAAAGCTTGATGAAAGTAAGCTATTTATTAAGTTATCAAATTGGGAATATGAGGCGTCATTTGTCGACGGTATAGCTTTTATCAATCCAATTAATAAAAATAATTTTAATTTCAGCGACAGCTACCGTCCTTTGTTATATGTGAATACTGCTATTTGGAAAATAGAGCAGAGATTACAAATCAATGAAAAGCAAAAATATGTTCTTGAATATGGTTATGCCCCTGCATACTCCATCGATGCCGTTAAATTATCGAGAATAGACGGAAGCGAGACTAAATGGTTTGCAATGAAGACCGACTTTTTATCTCATATCAATAATGACTATTTCTATAAAGCAATAGTCGGCGATTGTTATATACCCGACGATCAAAGCTTTGCCACCGGAAGTAAAGGTTTTATTGAGTTTGACGGTAAGAGTTATTCATTTGAACTTACTCGTAGGACTGAGGGAAGGATAATAGATAACGAGGTTGGAGTTGATTCTAAATATTTAGGAAGATCTTTCTCTGGCTTAGTAGACGGTAAAACAGCTACACTCAGCGTAAATAATAAGGGTAATGTATCTTTACTTATCAATAGTAAGCCACAGTTTACCGATAAAAATACCCTAATGCTTGCAAACGGCGGATTCAATGCTTTGGATGATACCTTGCATGTTTATGATTATAATGGAGGCGTAAATGGAATTTATTCCTATAAGTTTGCACTTGACCTAAATGATTCTACATTTACGCTAATAGAAAAGGATGGCGTGTTTGGTAAATTCTATTCTGATAACGCTTACTATTATTTTGACGGATATGGTACAGGACTTGCGTCTTTAGATTTATCGAGCTATAAGACCTTCACTTTCTCCTACAGTTATATGTATGGTCAAATTGATATAGAGTTTAAGGACACCGTATCATCTGAACCAAAAACGGCAATCAAAGCATTTTTCTTGGATGATTTCGGTAATGTGCTTACCGAAAAGACGGATGATTCCTATTCCGGCGTTAAGCTTGAAAACGCCTATATTACAACGGGTGCATTAATTAAGATAAGCGATAATACCGTGGGATCTGGTAACTCTACAGTAGCAAAGGCTGAATTGTTAGATTCGATTACAATTATTACCGCAGACGGTGAGTTGACGGTAGATCAAAAGAAAAATATAGTTAAGACAACTACTGTCAAATTCTCGGAAGCAGGCTTCTATCAGTATTCTATCACTTTGCCGGTAGGGTCAAAGGAAGTTACCTCTTATTATGCAGTAAGAATTATCCCTAAGGTATCGGGACTTGACGATCTTATAGGATTTTATTCGAGCACTCAAACTGCAAGATCATCTATAACTATTGACGAATATGGCAGAGTAAAGCTTGTAGCCGATACTCGTACATATATCGGATTTGTAAATAGAACGGATGACGGATTTATCTCAGTAGCATCTGCTGACGGTAAAAAGGCTGTAATTAATGCAACTGTTATTGAAAACGGATTATTGAGAGTAAATGTACAAGGTGATTCCAGAATAACCGATTTTTACACTACAGGAAGTGTGCGTTCGATAGGATGCGATAAGTTATTATTGAGAGAATATACCCTTAATGACGGTATCAAGAAATATGCTGTTTTCAATATGGGTAATTTTGGCGAGCTTTGTACAGTTACCTTATTGAACGGTAAAGATATTACAGTAAGCGGAGCGATAGTAGAGCTAAAGCTTTCTTCGGTTTCCGTTATAGTTAAGGTATCCTCTTGGGGTGATATTGGTGACGGCTTAGTTGTTCAAGACGGATTTAGATCGGAATATCAAGACGGTGATAGCACTCTTTTCCTTGACGGTTTCGGTTTAGCCACTCTTGACGGTAATAATTACACATATACTATAATCAGAGGTCGTATCGTGTTGATAGAGGGAAACACCTCATTTGTAGTAGAGTTAGGTACAAACGATTATAAAAAAATGAATATCGCACTTGATAATACCCTTATTCAGGGTAAGTCTTTTAGTGCTGAATATATTTTTGGTGATAACGATAATACCGCTAAAACCACCTTTTCATTTAGAGCAAACGGTGTAGTTGCAGTTGTATCCGAGTCTGCCGATATGGGAGATAGCTATTCTCCTGATTTTATCACGGCTGACAGCACATTAGGTACATACACAGTATCTGCTAATAAAGTTACAGTCAAGGTGGGTACTGCGGTTATTGTATTCACCATCAATGATGTAACAGTAGTTGATACTATGTACTGTTCATCAACAACCGTCACATACGGTACAGACGGATATTTTAGAGTGGGAACCACATTTGAAAGAGCTTAGACCATGTCTTACGGTCTAAGCTTTTGTTTTACCCTTGATTTATCCGTAATATAGACTAAAAACGACATAATATGGTACTTATAAATGAAAAAATGCCATTTTAGATAAAAATTATTTAAGGAGAATGTAACAATGAAAAAGAAAACATTACTATTGGTATCTTTTCTTTTAGTGATATGTTTGGTTAGCGTATTTGTTGCATGTGACCATACCCATGCGTATGGTGACTGGACGATAACGACCGAGCCTACCGAATCAGAAGGAGGATACGCAAAACGAGTATGTACTGTTGAAAATTGTTTTATGGAAGAGATTGTAAAACTGCCGGTATTGACCGACAGTAGTGTATGGTCTGTTTCCGTTGACGATGCAACCGAAGACAAGGACGGTAAGAAAACTTACACATCCGAGTACGGCACAGTAACAGTTGTAATACCTGCTTTAGGTCATACCCATGTATTTGACCAAGAGCAAGCTATTGATTCAGCTTTAGCAACGCCTGCGACATGTATCGAGTCGGCATCCTATTACAAGAGCTGTAAATGTGGAGAGTTAGGAACCGAAACCTTTGAATACGGTGCTCCTGCAGGTCACACTTTCGGTGCATGGGTAGACGAAGTTCCCTCGAACTGTACCCAAGACGGTGTCAAAGGTCACAAGGTTTGTTCTGTATGTAACAAGAATTTTGATGTAAACGGAAATGAGTTATCCGATTTAACCATCGCAAAGGATCAATCTGCTCACACCTTTGGAAAATGGATAAGCGAGGTTCCTTCAACTTGTTCGGATACCGGTGTCAAAGGCCATAAGGTTTGTTCTGTATGTTACAAGAATTTTGATGTTGATGGAGTCGTTTTAACCGATTTAACAATTGCAATAGCAGAAAACGCACATAGTTTTGGCACATGGGTAAACGAAGTTCCTGCAACCTGTAACGAAGCAGGTGTTAAAGGACATAAAGAATGCTTATTATGTAATAAATACTTTGATGTTGATGGAGTCGTTTTAACAGATTTAGCTATTGCAGTTGATTCGAATGCACATAGTTTTGGTTCTTGGAATAAAGAGGTTTCTGCCGATTGTTCACATGAGGGTATCAAAGGATATAAAGATTGTTCCATTTGTGGTAAATTCTTTGATGTTGATGGCAATGTATTATCTAGCTTAATTATACCGATTGATTCTAATGCACACAGTTTTGGTAGCTTGATTGACGGTATTGATGCAACATGTATATCTACCGGTATCAAAGCACATAAAGACTGTTCTATCTGCAATAAGCATTTTGATGTTGATGGCTCAGTTATTGCCGACATAGTAATCAGCAAAGACGAAGACAACCATACAGGTGCATTAGGAAATTGGTTACATAGTGATAGTAAGCACTGGAAAGAGTATTCTTGCTGTGGTCATAAGGTTAGCGAAGCCAATCACGAGGGTGGTTCTGCAACATGTACCGTTCAAGCAAAGTGTTCTATATGCACAGAGCCATATGGCGATTTGAAGGATCACAGCTATTCTAAAGAATGGACTAAAGACTCAAACGGTCACTGGCACGAATGTGTATGCGGTGATATTGCTGATTTCGAAGAGCATATCCTTGGTAGCGAGGCAACTGAAACCGATCCGCAGTTATGTACCGAATGTGGCTTTGTTATTAAGGAAGCATTAGGACATATTACGCATCATTTGTCTTTTGTTCCCGAAGTACCTAAAACATGTACTGCTAACGGAATCAAAGCATATTATGCTTGTTCTGGTTGTGAAAAGAAATTTACCGATGCTAACGGCATCTATGAGATAGATAACTTTAACACATGGAAGGTTATTCCCTATAGCCACGATTTTGGTGATTGGATTAAAGAAGTACCAGCAAAATGTACAGAAACCGGTGTCAAAGGACATAAAGCATGTACTGCATGTAATAAAGATTTTGATGTAGATGATCATGAGTTGACAGATCTTACTATTGTTGCGCTTGGTCATATCTTTACCGATTGGAATGGCGGAAAACCAGCTACATGTACCGAAGCAGGTGAATTAGCACATAAAGATTGTAGCGTATGTAACAAACACTTTGATAATAAGGGTGTTGAAATTGAAGACTTGACTATCAAAGCACATGGTCACACATTTGGTGTATGGGTAAGTGAAGTTTCTTCAACCTGTTCTTCGACCGGTGTTAAAGGTCACAAGGTTTGTTCTGTATGTGAAAAGAATTTTGATGTAAATGGTGTTGTTTTAACCGATTTAACCATTGAAAAGGATCCTTCCGTCCATAACCTTGGTGTATGGGTAGACGAAGTTCCCGAAACATGTATAGAAACCGGTGTTAAAGGACATAAAGATTGTATTTGGTGTAACAAGCACTTTGATAATAATGGTGACGAAATTGCCGATTTAGTTATAACAATAGATGCTGATGCCCATAAATTTGGTACATGGGTAAGTGAGGTTCCCGCAACCTGTTCTTCGACCGGTGTTAAAGGATATAAAGATTGTACTTGGTGTAACAAGCACTTTGATAATGATGGTGATGAAATTACCGATTTAGTTATTGTAGTAGATGCAGATGCACATAAATTTGGTACATGGGTAAGTGAAGTTTCTTCAACCTGTTCTTCGACCGGTGTCAAAGGCCATAAAGACTGTTCTATCTGTAATAAGCATTTTGACATGGACGGTACAGTTATTACCGATTTAACCATTGAAAAGGATTCTTCTGTTCATAACTTTGGTGTATGGGTAAGTGAGGTTCCCGAAACATGTTCAGCAACCGGTGTTAAAGGACATAAAGATTGTACTTGGTGTAACAAGCACTTCGATAATGATGGTGATGAAATTGCCGATTTAGTTATAACAATAGATGCAGATGCACATAAATTTGGCACATGGGTAAACGAAGTTCCTGCAACCTGTAACGAAGCAGGTGTTAAAGGACATAAAGATTGTTCATTATGTAATAAACATTTTGGTGCAGATAACAGTGTTATCTCTGATTCTAACTTAGTTATTTCAGCTAACGGACATGATATGAAAGAGATCGTAGCAGATTATGCTCACAAGAGTGATGCTAACTGTTTATCTCCTGCTGTTTATTGGAAGAGCTGTTCAGTTTGTCATGACCTTGATACAGTTACATTTACGAGCGGAGAAATTGGTGCTCATAGTATCGTAGATGGTGTTTGTTCGGTATGTAATAAGATAGAAGTTAAATTTGATTCAGCTAATGGATCTAATATAATCGTTGTATATATAGCTAAGAATTCTTCATTAAGTGGTAATTTACCTGTTGCTCCTTCAAAAGAAGGTCAGTCTTTCTTGGGTTGGTTTGTAGGTAATAATCCAATTACTTCAGATTCCGTAATTACAGCTCCAATTACCGCCACAGCTAAGTGGGGTGTATATTCCGATTTTGCCAATAAGGATTATCGTTATGCGTATACCACAAATGGTGGCGTAGCTTTAAATTATTCAGGCTTTGTATATCATATTCACACCAATGAATTAGGTGTTGCTACAGTAGTTGGCGACTCTACCAGTGCACCTGTATATCCGGGTAGTACATTGTCCTTCTGTTGGTTCGATAAAGACAATTCTATTGCTTTAATAATCGAAAATTATAATTATAGTACGACCGAAGAAGATAGTGATTGGGGCGTAGATACTACTGTAAGTAATACCGGAGTTCGCTATTATTTAGCAGTTGTTGATCCTGTTTCTGGCATAATTGTTAGAGGACATATATCTCTTGATACTATGCCTACTCCCGATACAAAATTTGAATTAGGTTCAAGTGCTTTCTGCTTAGTACCTGTTACTCCCGATACTGTTAATGTAACGGCTGATGACTATAAGGGTATTAAATTGGATACATTGACCGATTGGGTCTTTGTTATCTCTTATAAGGGAACAAATATCTTGACTATCGAAGATAGTGTTTATATTGGAGTTACCCTTACTACTGCTATAGATAAAAAACCCGTTACAGTCGATAAGATTGTTAATGAGGGTAGTGTAATTGTAACTGCGGGAGATACCGTGGTAGCCCGTTATGGATTAGTTGACGGTAAGTTTATTGTTTTAGACGAGTTCGTAGGATCGTATACATCGACTGAAGGCGAAAAACTTGTCGTTAGTGGAAACGGTAGCCTTGTTCTTGGTTCTTCAAATTGCACTTATACCAAGGCTGCGGCAGGCTCTGATTATACATTAGATGTATATCGTAAAGACGATGCGGGTGTTTCTACCGCTTATTATAGAATTACACTTAGCGGTAACAGCTTTAGTATTGTTGAGCCTATGGCAACCGTAACCTTCGTTTCTAACGAAGATGGTACAACTGCTCCTTCTGCAGGCTCATATAATATCAATATTAAACACGTACTTCCCGTTATGGCACATACCGCTACCAAGACCTTCAAGGGCTGGGCTTTGGCTGACGGAAGCGTCGTTTCTAATCCATATCTTGTAACTGCCGATGTTACACTTACCGCAGTATGGGCTGATAAAGTTGTAATAAATGTTATCAATGAGTTTGGCTCGATTGATAAGATATATCTTGGTGACGGAGATATTATCGGTGATTTCTTAGCTGATTGTATTGGAACCAGTGATACTCACTACTTTGTAGGTTGGAAGCTCGATATGAACGGAAACGGAGTTATCGACGACGAAGATATCGACCTTGAGAATGATGCAACACTTTCTCCCGAAGATAGCGGAGCATCGATCATTGCTGTATGGGCTAAGCTACCTTCATATGTAGGTAGCTATACAGGTAGCTTCTTAAGAAATGCAAGCTATACGTTTGGATCATCTAAGACCTTAAATATTACCGTTGATGGTAAGATCAGCGGAACCTATACAGGTACCGTTGTATCATATTCCGCTGGTAAACTTGTATGGAAGGATAGCTCATTAGATCAACATACATTCTTATTTGATGAAGCAACTGAAGTTCTTGTTTATACAATAACTGACGATAGCGGTTATGACTTTGCTGTATTTGGTAAAAATCTTGCTTCTGACGGTAAAGTAACAAAACAAGAGGGCGTACCTGCTAAGAAGAAGGGTAGCGATAATAAATACGCTGATTACGCTCAATTTATTAAAATGCCTACCGCACAAGGTACAGATACGTTGCTATTCCACTATGGCGATGAGTTATATTCCAATGTAACAGTTAAGAATGCAGTTGGTGATACATTGACAATTGGAAACTTTAGATCTTCCGACAGTGTAGTTGTATACGACAGTAATGGTGACCGTATATTTGCAGTAGTTGCTCCTAAGTCACTTGAAAACTTGGGTAAATGCTTGACATATGGAGATAAGGCTCCTGTTACTCCCGACGAATACTTTGGTATTTATACAAACGAAACACTCGGAACATTGGTTATCAAGGGTAACGGAGCATTTGTTTGGGGCGACAAGTCCGGTGACTATTCCGCAACCGATAGTGGAATTGAGTCTTATGTAGTAGTAGACGGTGATAATACCGAGTTCTATTCTCTTGTATTAGATTCCACCAATATGACATTCACTGCAACTAAGGTAAATGTTAATATTACTTATGCTTCAGATATAACTGCTATTGAAGGATTACCCGAGGTCGATTCTGTTAATAAGAATATCGAGTTCACATTACCTGTATTGACCGCTACAGACCATGTATTCCGTGGTTGGAAGGTTGCAGGCGATGAAACTGTTTATACATCCATCGCTCCTTCTGCTGATATCACACTTACCGCAGTATGGGATGCTAAGTATTCCTTGACCGTTGTATACGGTAACGGATTAGATAATGCAGTTCTCTATTATGGTGCAGGCGATATCACCGCTCCAGTTGAGCCTGAATTGACTAACGGTAAGGTATTTGACTACTGGTATCTATCCGATGATAACGGTGCTACCGAAAGTAAAAAATATACTCCGTCCGCAATTAACGGAAATACCACTATTTATGTAGCTTGGGTAAATCCACCTATCTTTATGAATAGCTACTATGGTGCTAAGTTCTGGGCAAATGATAATTATACATCCACGTTCTCAAGCAATCCTTTGACCTTTGATAGGAAAGGTAATGCCGAGCCTGACGGAAGTGTATTCACTAACTCATCTTCATACAAGAATGTTTCGCTTAAGCTTACAATCATAGATTCAACAACAGGTGCAATCAGTATCGTTCACGAGTATGATTCGATTACGACCGATTGGTATACCGACGAAGAGACGATTACGCATTCAAAGTCTACATATTATGGCTTTATTGATTCAGCTACCGGTATTATTATTCTTAATGCTTCGAGAGACAGCAGTTCAAAATATACCTATGTTTGGATCCTTATTCCTACCGATACTAAGCTTACAAAAGCAGATTTTAAGACAATAAAAGCATGGGATGATACAAAGCCCTTTGCTTACGTTGGCGGAGATAGCTCCTTTGGTATATTTGCTAATGGTAGCTCGGTATATATGGGAGTAGATTTTGTTGATGAATCATCTTCAGCTATTGCAGATATTTCCGATCTTGATTCGTTCGATCGATTTATCGTTAAGAAGAATGGAACATTGATTGCTGAATATGCTTGTGACGGTTCCAAACTTCAATTAATGGATGGTTATCAAGGTGCTTATGAAGGTACTCTTGATGGTGTTTCTAATAGCTTGACTCTTAACGGTATGGGCGGAGTCGTTGATGCTAACGGTGTTCATGGTACATATGCTAAGCTCGGTGATACCGAAACCTTTGATTTCTATACATTAGACTCCGACGGTAATAAGACCGCATACTATGTACTTACATTAGATAAGACAGCTAAGACCTATACAGCTACTAAACCTACCGTAACAGTAACATATGTTTCTGATTACGATCAAGCTAACGCTGTAGGCGGTGCCGTCAATAAGAATGTTCCTATTTCTCTATTGACAGGCTTAACCGATGCTGACCATATATTCGTAGGTTGGTATGTTCAAGGTGACGAATCTCAAAGAATTGTTACAAAGCTGACACCTGTAGAGGATATTACCTATGTTGCTAAATGGCTCGATAAGGTTACCCTTACAGTTGTATACGGTAATGGCTTAGATAACGGTATCTTTGATTTCAGTCAAGGCTCCGCCGTTGTTCTCGATGATTATAAAGTAATATATAATAATGGTAAGTTATTTGACGGCTGGTTCTCCGATGCTGATTGCACTACATCTGTTTCGTTGAGTGTAATTGATGCAGATACTACTATCTATGCTAAATGGATAGAGCATGACCCATATTCAATAACTGATTCCGAAACCTATCCTTGGGATAGAACAGGTGATATTTGGCATAGCACCAATATCGGTAAGAATAGTAGTAATTCCACTATAACCATTACCGTTTATGTCGATACCGTTGTTTCCTTTAAGTATGCTTGCGAATCCGAACACGCTACTAAGTGGGATTACTTCCATATTGATATAAATAAATCTACTATGGTTACCGCAGGTGGTGCTAAGAGTGATACAAACAGTATTGATATCTTCACCGATTACACTGTAACATTAAAAGCGGGTGACGTAATGACTCTCGTTTATCAAAAGGACGGTTCGAGTAATAAGGATGCAGATATGGCAGTTATTAAGGACTTCGTCATTTATCCTGTAGTCCATGACCATAACCTACAAGATGTTGTAGATGATGCATATATCAAAGATCCTGCTACGTGTGAGGATTTTGCAGTATACTATAAGTCTTGTACAATCTGTAAGCAAGCATCTACCGAAACCTTTAACGGTACCGTCCTTGGTAATCACAGCTATTCCGAGCATGTTTGTACCGTTTGTGGAGATGATCAACCTAAGTATGTACTTACTGTTATGACTAATAACGGTCCTGCATCGAATTATAATGTTTATCTTGGCGAGACCATCGATATGGATTCATTGGATGCGCTTGTTGGAGTAAAAGACGGATTCTACTTTGACGGTTGGTTCTTAGACGCTGCATTCCAAAATGAGTTTACACTTACTACCATTACCGAAACTACCACAATTTATGCTAAGTGGTCTGCAGCACTATCACTAAACGGAGCTGTATTTAAAGGAAAGTACTATAATGAATGGGATGAATGGGATCATAATTTGACCCTTACCTTTACAAGCGATACAGAAGCAACCCTTTTGGAGGGAGGCGACAATTATCCTTTCAATACTGCTTATACTTGTGATGGAACAGTTATTACATTTACCATTACATCTTGTATTGTCGGTAACAGCGCTGTTGGTAAGACCTTTATCGGTACATTGAATAATAAGACAATTACCTTCTCTAAGGGTACATTCTATAGTTCTAATGTTTATACATTCTATAATGGTGCAACCGTAACAAGTGAAAGCTTTATTGCTCCTCATAGCTGTGTATTTGATCAAGAGACTGTAAGCGAGGAATTCCTCGCTTCAGCCGCTACCTGTAATGCTAAAGCTACCTATTATAAGCACTGTGCTGTTTGTGACGCCTTAGGTAGTGAAACATTTGAATCGGGTGAATTCTCTAATATACACGACTATGTTGACGATGTTTGTAGAGTATGCGGTAAAGATAAGCCTGTAGACAACTTTGATGTTACATTTGTTCTTGGTAACGGTTCTGCTGATATAACTATCAGCGTAAAAGAAAATGCTTCTGTTGGCGACAGTATGCCTAAAAATCCCGATAAAGACGGCTTTGTATTCGATGGTTGGTTCGTTGGTGATGTAGAGTTTACTGCAGATACAGTGATAACCGCTAATACCACAGTTACCGCCGCATGGAGAGATCCTGCTCCCTTTGAAAATAACGAGTATCGTTATGTACAATTCTATACAGGATCTGTAGGTGTAAGTTATTCCGGAGATGATTATGCTATCGTTACTAATAAAAACGGAGTTGCTACAGTAGTTGGTAATTCTACCTCCGCACCGGTATATCCCGGTAGTACAATAACTATTTCTTGGCTCAATGAATCCGATAATACTGTGGTAATTCGTGAGGACTATAACTATTCAACAAATTCGGGTACCCGTTATTATTGGGGTCTTTTGGATAGATCTACAGGAATTATTTTTAGATGTTATACATCCTGCTCTTCCCTTGAGGACGTGTCATCCGCATTAGATTCAGCGGTTGATATGGGTTCAACTGTTTATACTTTGATTCCATCCTCCTCCGCTATTTCCACAACCTCGTTAAGTGGTTGTAGAACTTCTACACTCACAAACCATGAGTGGACAGTTAGCTATAATAATGGAACAAAAACTACCTGCTTCTTTATTACCGGAACAACTCTTTATTCTGATGTAAGTTTCAAGGATGCAAATGGTACATCTTTGGTTGCAGGTAATGTCTCAAAATCATCTTTCTTGTATATAGCGAAAGGTGAAGAACTAATCGTTGCTTACGGAAAGAATGCTGAAAATAAGTTTATTCCACTTGACGGTAATCAAGGAAGTTATACTGGAACTGAAGGTACATTGGTTATTGACGGTATTGGTAAAGCTACATTGGGAAGTGAAAACGGACTTTATACTGCTACTGAAAATGCAAATGAATTAGACTTATATATTAAGAATTCATCAGGTAATAATGCTAAATATGCAATTATCACTCTTGATAAAGAAAATAAGACCTATACGATTGTTGTACCAAATGTAACATTAACATTTATAACTGCATATTCGAGTGTTGATGAAATTGTTACTAATAAGAATATAGAGATCGACCTTCCCTCTGACTTGACATCCGATACACATATCTTCCGTGGTTGGTATATTGAGGGTGATGCTTCTCAATCGATCGTTGCAAGTCACTATAAGCCCACAGCGAATGCTACATTCGTAGCTAAATGGGATGCTAAGGTCACACTTACCGTTGTATATGGTAACGGCTTAGAAGATGCCGTTCTAAATTATGCAGTAGGTGATACCACCGCTCCTGTAGAGCCTGAACCTACAGCAGGTAAGGCTTTCGACCATTGGTATATATCTAACGATGCAGGTGTAACCGAAGACAGTGTTTATACTCCAGGTGCCATTTCCGAAAGTATGACGATTTATTGTGCTTGGAAGGATTCATCTCCGCTCATCGGTACATATAAGGGCTTTGAAGCCTGGGGTTCTGTTAATGGCACTAACGGAAATCTAGCTTCAAGATCTGATCTTGTAATCGATGCAGATGGTAAAGCGATCTCCGGTCCTGGAATAAGCGGAAAAACTGCTACAAATTATAATGAAACTACGGGTGTTCTGTATTTTGGTACTTATTGGGCTTATTACGATAGCGTAAATGGAATCTTATTATACAACTACAGCTCAGGCGGAACTGCAATGAAAGACGACATTTATGTTATGATCAAGGGTGCTGATTCACTTACTAATAGTAGTGGTTCTACTGTAACAAATGCTATACAGTTTGCTTGGAATAAGGGTCTTAATAGACTTATCGATATTAAGGTAACGAAAGGCGAGACTTCCGAAAGTTATATTCTTTATATCGCTGATAACAAGCTTCAAAAAGTAACTATAGTTACGGATAGTGCTGATATTGATACAGCTTCCGAAATCTATACAAGTAGTAAGATCCAAGTAAATTCATTGAAGATATACTCGCTCACGGGCGATTTACTTGGCGAATTTGCTAAGAGCAGTGATGGTAAGAGCATGCTTGAGCTTGACGGCTCACAAGGAACATATACTTTAGACGGTGCATCCGACCTCGTTCTTTCAGGTACAGGTTTAGCTACCATTGGTGATAATAGCGGTACAGTTACCGCTGCTGCAGAAGGTAGCTCTTATACTTATGATCTCTATATAACCGAAGGATCTGTAAAGGTGTACTATGAATTGACCGTTGATATAGATGCTAAGACCTATACCGTTAATAAACCTATGGTAACTGTAAGCTTTGATTTAGGTGGTAAGGGTACCTTGGAAGATATTTCAGTCAATAAGAATATTGAGTTATCCCTTAGTGATTATGCACCTTCCTATGAAGGTTTTGTCTTCAAAGGCTGGTTTAAGGAATCTGCATTATCAACAGCAGTTACAAAAATCACTCCTACCTCAGATACAACCGTATATGCTAAGTGGAATGCAATTGTAACATTATCCTTTGAAACCGAACACGATACAGCTCCCGTATCAAAAACATATGAAGAAAACACATATGCAGGAGTTGCCGATCGTCCTACATTATCAGCCGAAGGCTATATCTTCCGTGGTTGGTATATCAAGGGTGACGAAACTCAAAAGCTTCAAAAGAATGCAATATTAATGACCGAGAATATGACATTGGTTGCTAAATGGGATGTAGCTATATATTTGACTATCGTATATAATAAGGATGACTTAGCTAATGCTGTTATCACAACAGGTGCAGGAGATACTCTTGACCTTGACGATTGTATTCCTCGTCAAGCTACCGATGGCGAAGTATTTGACGCTTGGTATACCGATGAAGCTTGTACTACTCCATTCACCGCAACATCTATAAGTGAATCAACTACCATCTACTGTGGTTGGAAAGAGCCTTTTGCATATATGGGAACATATAAGGGCGCTAATGTTTATTCATCTAGTGGTGAAGAAAATAAAACTACTATATCAAAAACACTCACAATTGATGGAAATGGAAACGTAACTGGTCAAGGTAGTGGCACATTGACTGAGAACGGTGATACATTTAAATATGGATCGTCACCAAGAAATGTTGATATTGATAATGGTGTTGTCTATGATGATTTTAGTACAAATAGGACCTTGGGACAAAGTGATATTAACGTTTACTTTATTGTCAAAGAAGGAAATGTTACACCGACTTCAATTAATGGAAGTGCATGGTTAAGCGGAACGGCAAAATTGCTAACTTGTACCTATTCTGACGGTTCAACCAACACTGCATTCTATTACAATGGAAAGATTTACGGTAATGTAACCTTTACCGCCATAAAGGATGGTACGGCAGTTACAGAAGCTAATGCCGTATACAATGCATCCACCCTTGTCGTTTACGACTCCAACGGTGTAGAAGTAGGCAATTTCACCTTAGTTGACGGTTCTCTTCAACCCACCGTCGCCTAATCATTTAAAACAATAAAAAAAGGGACTGTTCAGTCCCTTTTTTTATTTTTCTAAGAGGTACGCCTATGGTAACAGGAAGCTTAGTATGATAGGACGAAATCAATATGACGGTTGACAAATAATACATTTATAATAAAAAATCACCTATTTGTATAAGCACATTCAAAAACGTTGATATTTTTTTTTGGTTTTGCAAATAATATTAATAAAACGAATGTGTACATATGAAATCGACAGGATTGATTAGAAGAATTGATGATTTAGGCAGAATAATAATACCAAAGGATATAAGGAGAAGGCTAAACCTTAGAAATGGCTCGGAATTGGAAATATATACCGACAATGACGAGCTTGTACTAAAAAAGCACTCGGAACTTGAGCGACTTTACGAGCCTGCTAACGATATTGTTGAGCTGTTACGCTCTCGGCTTGATGTTGGTGCGATAGTTACCGATTGCGACCGAGTTTTAGTAGCGGACAAAGTGCACTTAATGATGGTCGATAAGCGACTTACTAATAGATATATCAAAGAAGTTGAGAATAGGCGTCCTACCATTTGGGATAATGGTGATGATATAATTATTAACGATAATTTAAAATACACATCTATTGCGATAATTCCACTTGTAGTAGGCGGAGATATTTTCGGTAGTGTTTCTTGTTTTTCTATGCAAAGAGTGCTAACTGATATCGACTTACAGTGTATTGACCTTTTGAGCGGATTCTTTATAAAGCAACTTGAATACTAAGGGAAAGGACAGTAAAAGAACGCTCATCAAGAGTGGAATAATATTGACCGTTTTCGGTGTAATAGCAAAGGGGATAGGACTATTTTATAGAATACCGCTCACAAATTTACTTGGTGCAAATGGAATGGGTGTATATCAAATGATATTCCCTGTCTATGCACTACTTGTAGCGATCGTATCGTCGGCGGTTCCTGTTTTAGTATCGAGAAATCTCAATGCATTGGGTGATTCCCTCCTAAAAAAAGGCTTTTTCACCGAGGCATTTTTTTATTCGTTATATAGTGGATTAATATTTGGAGCAGGGTTGATCGCTGTAGCTAAGCTTTTAGGCCTATTACAGGGAAATGTAGAGGTAGAGAGCGGTTACTACATGATAGCACCGGCGGTATTATTTGTATCGGTTTTGTCGGCGTTTAGAGGGTGGTTCAATTCGTGCTTGAACACAATTCACACAGCAATAACAGGACTTTTTGAGCAGTTATTCAAGCTGACCGGTATAGTCGCATGTTATCTATTAAGGTTAGAGGGGATTAAAGCGGTAAACACTGCACTTTTAGGAATATCCTTATCCGAGTTAGTAGCATGCTTATATGCATTGATAGTATTTTTAGTAAAGGGTGGACGATTGGTGAGAGGTATCATAAGAGTGCCGTTTTCGTCCTTTGTATCGGCATCGATTCCGCTGACAGTAGGTGGACTTGTATTTCCGTTGGCACTTTTTGCAGACAGCATACTTGTAACACGATTACTGGCATTATATGGTTTATCTGAAGCCGAAGCAATCACCGAATATGGCATTTTTTCGGGAGCGGTAGGCACGTTGATAAATGTGCCACAAAGTCTTGCAATATCGTTTGCTGTGACAATGATACCTGTAGTAGCAAGGCAGAAGAAAGAGCGAAACATAAAAGGTGTAAAGAAGGGCGAAATGACGGCACTGAAAGCAGTTTTGATTGTCGCATTGCCGTGTACTGTTGCGTTGTTTGTATTGGCAAATAGGGTGATAGCGTTTCTCTATCCTGCATTCAGCACAGCCGAACAGTCAAGAGCGGTCTTTCTTCTCAAAATATCGGTTGTACAGATTCCTATATTGAGTGTACTTCAACTTTTTGGGTCCTTTCTTCAAGCACTCGACAAAGGTGTTGTGTCGGCAAAAAATATGCTTATAGCATGCGTGATAAAGCTTGGATTAAATTTTACCTGTATTCGATTAGGAATAGAAGGGATAATACTTGCAAATACAGCTTGCTATATCGTATGTGCTGGATTAGATATTGCGTATGGATATAGGCTTACCGGAAAAACCGAATTCAAAAGCGGTATACCGATACTGTTTGCATCCCTTGTAATGGGCGGAATAATGCTTTTGATAAACAAAAAAATATCAAATAATATTCTATCGCTTGCCCTTTCATTGTTGATTGGTGGAGCAATTTATGTTATAATACTACTGATAATAAACAAGCTCGGCAATAATTCGATAAAAAAAGCCGACCGATCGGAGGGATTATGATTACAGTCGTTGGATTAGGATACACCAAAAACGATTTGACATTAGGAGCACTCGATATTGTTAAGCGTGCAAATAAGGTATATGTACGCACAGCCTTGACTAAGGCAGGTAAGGCCCTTATGGAATTGAGAGATGATATAGTAGCATTCGATTATTTGTACGAAAGTGCCGGCGATTTTGATGAATTAAAGGAGAGTATCAAGGCGGAACTTTTATCGAATACGGATTGCGTATTTTGTGTAGACGGAGCAGGCGGAGATGATCCTATAGTGGTGGAGTTATCCAAGACGGCAGAGATTAAAATAATAGGTGGCGTATCTATTTCGTCTTTTGCATTAAGCATTTATCCCGATTGCTCGGTCGAAGTCAAGAATGCGTCAGATATAGTGAGCCGTGATTTTATGGTTGCATCCGATTCCACCCTTGTTATCAAGGAGATTGCCGATAAATATTTAGCTTCCGAGCTTAAACTTAAATTGCTTGATTCGTATGGTGAAGTAAAATGTATATTGGTATCGTCAGGCAAGCAAAAGGAAATTGACGTAGTGGATTTAGATAGAGAAAAAAGGTACGATTATTCGACCTTTGTTATTTTGCCTCACCAAGGATTTTTGGATCGTAAGCGTTACACCATATCCGATTTATACGAGATAGTATATGCATTAGTTGCCCCGGACGGTTGTCCGTGGGATAAGGTTCAAACCCATAAAACCATTAGAGATTGTTGTTTAGAAGAGGCATATGAACTTGTAGAAGCGGTAGAAATGGATGATATCGATAAGATGGTAGAAGAATCAGGTGATGTTTTGCTACAAGCGATATTCCATTCAAATATAGCCGAACGTAGCGGCGAATACACGCTTAACGATGTAATAAGTGGCGTTTGTAAGAAGCTTGTCGGTCGTCATCTACATATATTCGCAGGTGAAAAGGCATCTAATCCGGAGGAAGCATTGGCGGTTTGGGAAAAGGCTAAGGCTATGGAAAAATCCCAAAAGACTTATAGCGATAGAATGGAGCAAGTTGCATTGACTCTTCCGGCATTGACTCGAGCAGGTAAAATACAAAAAATATCCGAAAAAATGGGATTTACTCAAGACTCTACCGAATATTGGCTTGATAATATCAATGAGGAGATTCGAGAATTCCTTGACAATCAAACTGAAGAAGAGGCAGGCGATATTTTGTATGCAGTGGTCAGGTTGATTCGTAGTTTTGGGCTTAATCCCGAATTATCGCTTATGACAACCACTCGTAAGATGATAGGTCGTTTTGAAAAAATGGAAAAAGTAGCACTTGAGAGAGGACTTGATTTTAAGGCGATGACAAGAGAGCAGGTCATAGCCCTATATGATGAGGTAAAAAATGTTTAAGATAGGTTCGGTTGAACTAAGCTCGAATATACTTTTAGCACCTATGGCAGGTGTAAGCGACACGGGATTTAGGTATTTAGCACGTAAGTACGGAGCAGGACTTACATATACCGAAATGATAAGCGTTAAGGCGCTGTGCTTCGGTAATAAAAGGACTTTTGAGTTACTCCACTTAGCCCCTAACGAAACCCCGTCAGCGGTTCAATTATTCGGTAGCGATCCCGAAGCCTTTTATAATGCGTGTAAGCTGGATGCAATACGTTCCTTTGATATAATTGATATCAATATGGGATGCCCTGTGCGTAAGGTCGTTTCGAGAGGTGAGGGAAGTGCGCTTATGAAAACGCCGTCATTAGCGGCAGAAATAGTGCATGCCTGTATAGAAGGTTCGGGTAAGACTGTAACCGTCAAGCACCGTAGCGGATTTGAAGAAGAAACCGCCCCCGAGTTTGCTGTGCAAATGGAAAAGGCAGGAGCTTCCGCCATAACCGTTCACGGTAGAACGAGGGAACAAATGTATACAGGCTTTGCCGATAGAGGGGTAATAAAGAGGGTAAAGGAAGCCGTGAGTGTGCCTGTGTTTGGTAACGGTGATATAAAGTCCGCAGATGATGCACGATTGATGATGGCGGAAACAGGTTGCGACGGAGTAATGATAGCAAGGGGAGCTATAGGCAACCCGTCCATTTTTGCAGAAATACTAGGCAACGATATGAATGTTGATATATATGCCGATATTCTTAAACACATATCCCTTCTTGAAGAGAATACCGCTGAACAATCAATAGTAGGACTTATGAAATGTCATCTTATGGGATATGTTAAAGGCTACCCGGGAGCAAGGGATATTCGTTTTGCAGTAGGCACCGCCAAAACCATGCAAGACATTTTAGACATAGCCAAGCGTATATCCCTCTGCGTCAACGATTAACATACACGAATTGATAGTTATCAATCATCGATCCGATTAATACATTGAATTAACAACATTGACTATTAATAAACTTTTATTCGAACGCTAAAAATCACCATTTGTCGGGTGGTTTGTTTATGGTGTATATAATGAAAAATAAAAAAAGTCATCGCAAAATAGTTTGCTGATGACTTTTTATCTCTTTAAGACAGGGGAAGTCTTAGGATTATTGTTAATATTGATTATTTGTCGATTGCTAAGATTTTATATTCGAAATTGCCCGAGGGAGCGTGAACTGTAAATGTATCACCGATACGCTTTCCGTTCATAGCTTCGCCAAGCTTAGATTTTAAGCTGATTTTTCCTTCGTCAAGGTCTGCCTCTGCGGTATTTACGAGCGAATAGCAAACTTCTTCGTCAAGGTCAAAGTCATAAAGTTTGACCTTACAACCGATAGAAACTCTGTCATTGGTAACACTTTCGTCGTCCAAAATCTCGCAGTTATCGATCAAGCGTTGTAAGTCGGCGATTCTGCCTTCGATGATGCCCTGAGTTTCTTTAGCTGCAGAATACTCTGCATTTTCGCTTAAGTCGCCTTGTTCGCGAGCAAGAGCGATAGCTTGTACGATTTTAGGGCGTTCAACCTTAATGAGGTGATCGAGTTCATCATTAATTTTTTGCCAACCTTCTCTGGTAATGATTTGTTTTGCCATATATCCTCCAAGGTGCAAGAATGCACAATTTATTTTGTAATAATAATTTTTTCCAAGTTACGTGGATTATCGGGGTCGAGACCTTTTTCGGAAGCGACGAACATACTTAATAGATGAACTGCAACCGAATAAGTAAAAGTAGCCGTAATGAAATCTGCTTCGGGCATTTTGACAGATTCCTCTGCATAATTAAGCACTTCTCTTGTATCGCTAAGCACATATAGATCAGCACCTACGAGATTAGTTCTTGCAGTAATGTCAAGGTAGTTTTGCGCACATTCGCCATAAGGAGCCAGCAGTATGACATTTACCCCTTCGTCGAGCATAGCTATAGGACCATGCATAAAGTCGGTAATGGAGTAGAATTGAGAGAAGCAGTAGCAAAGCTGATTAAACTTCAAAGCCAGTTCTTTACCAACGCCTTGCATAGTACCACGGCTCAAAACGATAAATGAATTCTTATCCTTTAAAGCATAAGCTAAGCGTCTTATAGAAGGTATCAAATCGAGTATTTCCTGAACCTTCTCTGGCATATCGTGAATTTGTTCAAGATATGCCTTTTTACCCGAAAGGGCAGCAGCAAGCATATACAAAACGGTAAGCTCTGCATAGAAAGTCTTAGTAGCGCCCAATGCAACCTCTTCGCCTGCATTTAAATACAAATGGTACTTTGCCTTTTTAGCAAGCGGTGAAGTAGTGTCATTAGTGATAGCGACGGTCAACGCATTATGCTTTTTAGCATTATCTAAAACTGCAAGAGTATCGATACTTCTTCCGCTTTGGCTAATAGCGATGACGAGGTGATTATCGTAATTGACCTCGGCACCATACATAGTCGTTACAGAAGGGTGAGCGTTACCGACGGGGATGCCGGCGATGATCTCGGTGATATACTTAAAGCATAGACCTGCATTATCGCTCGATCCTCTTCCAATAATAGTTATATTTTTTATTTGTCTATTGTTAACGGCGGTCGCAATTTTTTTAACCAATTCGATATTGGCTTGATATGCGTCCTTGATAACCTTAGGACAGCAGGTTAATTCCTGTTGCATGATCATAATAAATGCCTCCATAGCTATAGGTGGTATCGGTAATTATATGATAATTTTAAAACGAAATTGATCAAAAGTAAAACAAATTCACCCAATAGCTTGAAAAAATAAAGATAACTTAATGGATTTGTTACCAAATTCGTACAATAACGTCCTCATTCTTATTGTTTTTCAAGTAGTAACCCCCGGATACCTTATCGAATTCATCGAAGAGAGCATCTCTTATAGCTTCTCCGACATATTGAGGTTCCCTTAGCTCAACATACGGATTTTCCTCTAAAAATGTCTTGATATCATCGTCGGTCATATGCGAATTCATTTCCGTATTACAGAATCCAACGCTGATAGCTTTGACCGAGATATCGTACTCTTTAGCCAACGCCTTAGTAAATCCGATAAGAGCAGCCTTTGATGCGGAATAAGCAACCTCACAGCTTGCGCCCAATTCTCCCCACATCGAAGTGATGTTAAAAATGACGCCTCCATCAGCGTTCATTCGGTCGATAACCTGTTTAGTGGTATTAAAAGCACCGTTAAGATTGACATCGATTATTCTATTCCAATCCGTTACGGTGGTATCGTAGAATGACTTAACTAACGAGATTCCCGCATTATTGATTAGTGCATCGATTCTCGGAAAACACTTATAGATATAATCGAAGGCGGATACGCATTGATCATATGAAGAAATATCCAGCTTGACGGTAATAACATAGAAACCTGCCTCGCTGAGTATATTAGCGACCTCTGTTACGCCCATAGGATCGGAGTTATAGGTTAGAGCCAGTCCGCATTTTTCGTGATTTAAAAAAGAAAGGGCAAGAGCCTTGCCTATTCCTTTTGATGCTCCGGTGATAACGATGTACTTCATTGTTAGAGGAATAAGAAAAATGTCAACCGATAAAACGGTCGACATCATTCAACTATTCTTGTTCTTCAGTTTCTTCTACAAGATCGTCAAGAGTGCAACCGAACACTTTAGCGATTCTATAAAGAACGGGAACTGTAGGCATGCTGTGGCCCTCTTCTATTTGTGCAAGATACTGTCTTGTAATGCCAACTTTAGCAGAAAGAGCAACCTTGGTCATGCCGAGATTTTTACGATACGATTTAACTAATATTTTCATATTTTAACGCTCCATTGTTTGTTATTGAATTTACCGTAATAGTTTATTTTTTTATTACAGCATCTCAATGATATATTTTTTTTAAAAAAAAGTCAACAAATTTGATACACTCTCTATACAAAATTTTGTTAATTTTTTAAATGTTGAAAAAACCTTAAAAAATTAAAGAATATCGAACGATAGTTTTTGAAATTTTTCAAATATGGTATCATTTAAAGCCTTAGATTCGGTTTCTATCAATATGCGTATTACGGGTTCGGTTCCCGAGCGTCTAACTAACAAACGATTAGTTGTGTTATTATCTTGCATAAACGATTCGGATTCGCTTTTTACATATTCCCAAGCTTTGTCACTAAAGGGTAAACTTGTTTCGGATATATAGGTGTGTTTAAATCCTCTTTTTCTAACCGATAGAGGAATTGAAGATGATAGATTAGTCAAAGCAACGGCAGTTTTGACGCCGTCGCCTGTATTAGAATCTATCACAATATGTCCCGAGGGCTCTGAGCCTAATCGAATACCGTTGTTTGTCATCTCGTCTACTAAGAAGCGGTCACCGACTTGACTTCTTATCAGTTTTATCCCTATTTCCTTAAGGCTGTTTTCAAGTGCCATTGAAGAAAACAGTGTACCTGCAACCAAGCCGTTTGTCAATTCTCCTTTATTCATATAGTCTTTTGCGAGTATATAAAGAATAATGTCACCGTCGAGAATCTCATTTTCCTCATCGATACACATTATCCTATCGCCGTCACCGTCAAAAATAAAAGCAAGATCTGCACCTTTTTCGATTTTTCTTTTCTTTGCTTCATTTAGGAAGAATACACCGCAACCGTTATTTATATCTCCTTCCGTACCAATGATATGTATTTTTATTTTTGGATGGTGAAATACGTATGGTGCTGTTGTCATAGTCGCACCGTTAGCACAATCCAAAAGCACCGATAAGGTCTTTTGGGGATCGAGTTTTTTGTTTAACACATCAATATATGCAGTTCTTTCTACATTAGACTGAGGGGGCATTATCGAGCCTTTAATTTCCGGAGCATTTTCTAAAAGAGTTTCTATTTCGAGTATTGTTTTATCTCCTATCTTGAAACCGTTATTATCGAAGATTTTTATTCCGTTATATTCCTTTGGGTTGTGAGATGCCGTGATCATGACGCCTAAGCCGTATTGACCGAGTCTTACTGCTTGAGATAAAGCAGGAGTAGGCATTATTCCCGCAAATGTAACCGTTGCGCCACCGTGAATTGCGCCTGTTACGACGGCATTACGAAGGGTAGGACTTGTTTGTCTTGTATCCTCTGCAATAAGGATATGATAGGCGAGCCTTGATAGAGCATATCCTACCTTTGTCGCAATGCTTAATAATTCTTCTGAAAATAGTTTTCTAATACCGTCTGTTCCGAAATATTTCATATACTATAATATTC
>CAZUET010000001.1:0-76221 GCA_964619685.1 uncultured Christensenellaceae bacterium | reverse complement strand
ATATTATACTTGAAAAATTGAGAAAAATATGCTATTATTATAAGTGATAAAATTTTCCCATGGAGATAAATATTATGGAATTAACATACAATAAAAAGAATGTTTATAAGGTTGCTGATGAGCAATCTATCGATATGATCAACGCTTACGGCGAAGGCTATAAGGCTTTTTTGGATGCAAGTAAGACCGAAAGAGAAACTGTTGAGACTACTATCAAAATGGTAGAGGCGAAGGGTTATAAGCCAATGACATTAGGCGATAAGCTCAATAAGGGTGATAAGCTCTATTATAATAACAGAGGTAAGGGATTATTCCTATTGAGAGTAGGTTCTGCAGACATTGCAACTAATGGTATCCGTATTTTGGTTGCACATGTAGATAGCCCAAGGCTTGACCTTAAACAGGTTCCAATTTTTGAAAAGGCTTCTATTGCTTATGCAAAAACTCACTACTATGGCGGTATCAAAAAGTATCAATGGTTGACTATTCCTCTCGCTTTACACGGTGTTGTTGTTCTCGCTAACGGCGAAAAGATCAATATCAATATCGGCGAAGACGAAAATGATCCTATTTTCTACATTGCGGATCTTCTTCCCCATCTATCTCAAGAAATCGATAAAAAGACGGTCAACGAAGCATTCCCTGCTGAAAATCTCAACCTTATCTTAGGTTCTATGCCAAGCAAGGACACCGATAAAGATGCCGTTAAGCACAATGTACTTAAGATATTAAACGAAAAGTACGGTATTGTTGAAGAGGATTTCTTAAGTGCTGAATTAGAGGTAGTTCCTCAAGTTAAGTCGAGAGATGTTGGTTTAGATCGCTCCTTTATTGCCGGATATGGTCATGACGATAGAGTTTGTGCTTATCCCGAAATCACCGCAACCCTTGAAACTGAAACCGAACAAACCGTTTTAACTATTCTTGCCGATAAGGAAGAAATCGGTAGCGAAGGTAATACAGGTATGCAATGCGTGATCATTGAGGATATAATCAATCAGATTGCTAATTCTTTGGGCGTAAGCAGTGCAGTCATCAGATCAAATTCTATGTGCTTATCAGCCGATGTAACAGCTGGATATGATCCTAATTATGCAAGTGCATTCGAAGAGAAAAACGCTTCTCATATGTGCTACGGTGTTGCTATGAATAAGTTTACCGGCGCAAGAGGTAAATCAGGCTCTAACGATGCTTCTTGTGAGTATGTAGGACATTTGCGTCAAGTCTTCGCTAAAGATAATGTAATATGGCAAACCGGTGAGCTTGGTAGAGTTGACCTTGGCGGTGGCGGTACTGTTGCTAAATTCTTGGCATCCTTAAATATCGATACAGTTGACCTTGGTGTACCCGTATTATCTATGCACGCTCCCTACGAGTTAATCTCAAAGGCTGACATTTATCAAGCACATAAGGCTTTCAGTGCTTTTATCAAATAATTAACAACGGAGATTTTAATGAAGAACGGATTTGTAAAAGTTGGTGCATATTCACCCGAAGTAAAGGTTGCCGATACCTTATTCAATAAGGGCGAGATTATTAAGGCAATGAATGTTGCCCATGATCAAGGTGTTAAGCTTTTGGCACTCCCCGAATTGGCTATTACCGGTTACAGCTGTGGTGACCTTTTCTATCACGATACATTATTGAATGCCGCTGTAGACGCTCTTGACGATATCGTAAAGAGTTCAAAAGGCTTAGATATGCTTGTTTTGGTCGGAATGCCACTTAAGCATCATGGTAATATATATAATGTTGCCGTAGCTCTTTTTGAAGGCAATATATTGGGTGTTGTGCCTAAATCATTCTTACCTAACTATAACGAATTCTACGAAAAAAGGCACTTCGTTCCTGCCGAAAAAGATGTTGTCGATATCAAATTGTGCGGTCAAACCGTTCCGTTTGGTGCTAATATCATATTTGCCGATAGCGAAATGCCGTCATTCAAGGTCGCTTGTGAAATATGCGAGGATATTTGGGTAATGTGCCCACCAACATTGTCACATGCTAAAGCAGGTGCTACCGTCCTTGTAAACCTTTCCGCAAGTAACGAAATTATAGGTAAGGCTCGCTACCGTGAAGCTATGGTCGCTCAGCAATCGGGTAAAACTCTATCCGCTTATATTTATGTTAGCTCGGGTGTTAGCGAAAGCACATCCGAAACAGTATTCGGCGGTCATAAAATCATCGCCGAGGACGGATATGTTTTATCATCGTCTAAGTTGTTCACAGAGGACTTTATTTGCACCGAAATAGACCTTTTTGGTCTGTTGAACGGTAGAAGTAAAATGGCTGATTATATCAATGATGACCCATCATATAGAGTGGTGGAGTTTTGCGTTAAAAAGGATAAATGTAATCTTACCCGTAAGTACCCCAAAACTCCGTTTATTCCGACTCCCGAAGAATTTGAAGAAAGGTGCGAGCTTACTCTAAACTTGCAAGCACATGCTTTAGCTAAGCGCATTAAGCACACAGGCATTAAAAACCTTGTTTTGGGAATCAGCGGCGGATTGGATAGCACCTTAGCTTTATTGGCAACCGTAAAGGCTGTTGATTTAATCGGAATGGATCGTAAGAGCATAATAGGCGTTACTATGCCTTGCTTCGGTACTACATCAAGAACATTAAACAATGCGCTCACACTTATGAGTGAACTTGGTATTACCGTTAAGAATATCGATATAAAGGAAGCCGTTTTACAGCATTTCAAGGATATCGACCATAATCCCAATGTTTTAGATGTAACATACGAAAATGCTCAGGCAAGAGAGCGTACTCAAGTGCTTATGGACCTTGCTAATAAGTATAACGGACTCGTTATCGGTACAGGTGACCTATCAGAATCAGCTCTCGGCTGGTCTACATTTAACGGTGACCATATGTCAATGTACGGTATCAATTGCGGTGTACCTAAAACAATGGTTTCATCGGTAATAAGATATGTTGCTATTAATTCTAATGGTAATCTAAAAACTGTATTGACTGATATTTTAGCTACCGAAATAAGTCCCGAATTACTACCTCCCGATAATAACGGTAATATCCAACAAAAAACAGAAGATAAGGTCGGTCCGTATGTATTGCACGATTTCTTCCTATTCTATATGATAAGGAAGGCAATGGCTCCTTCTAAGGTCTACCGCTTGGCAAAATATGCCTTTAACGGAGATTATTCGGATGAGGTTATCAAAAAATGGCTTATCGTGTTTATTAAGAGATTTTTCTCTCAACAATTTAAACGCAACTGCGTACCCGACGGTGTCAAGATTGGTACAGTGTGCCTATCGCCTCGCTCCGATTGGAAAATGGTTAGCGATGTAGAAGCAACCGTATGGCTCAAAGAGCTTGAAGATAACGCAGAATAATAAACAAGGGTGTCGAATAGGCACCTTTTTTTTACTAAAAAGATAATGGTAATTAGGAATGTGGTATAATGAATAAGAATTCAAATGACGGGACTGAAGATAATTTCTTTTTGTGTGGTTTGAATCGTTCACAAGATACCAAATTGTGCAACAACTCGATTTTCGCTTTGCTCAAAGTTTAACCTTGTTTACGCTCCGCTTAGTATGACGGCGAACTACTTGCAATTCGATTTGACTATTTTCACTATGACAGGGAATGAAGAACCGCCTAGCATCTTACAGACTTAAACTATATGTTTTATTCCATATAAAAAACAAAAAAACTATTGACATAACGCATTTTTAACTGTATACTATCAATATAAAATCAATAATTATTCGGGGTGCCTATCGGCTGAGATTATACCCGTCGAACCTGTAAGGTAATGCTTGCGTAGGGAATTGGAGTCTGTCCGTGTTTTTGCGTAAGCGGCGGACTTTTTTTGTCGGTCGCTCCTCGAAAGGAGTTTTTTATGATCAATTTATTAGCTTCAAGTATAACACAGTACATAGTCAACTTTGACGGTCCGGAAAACATTGCACGTAGTATCTCTTTTTGGGCTGTTATTATATTCTTAATCGGTGCAATCTTGACCTTGATATTGGTTAAGGGTGAAGGAAAAAAACGGATTGCAAAAATTGTACTGCTATCGGTTGGCGCACTTATCATGGTTGGAATAATAATTACATTTATGGTAATGAATGCTAAAGAAGCTAACGAATTACAGTTATCTGCTCTTCTTTATGCACCGCTTATTACATTTTGTGTGTGCTTAATACTGTCTGTCGTTATATCACTAATCAAGCCGAAAAAAATCATTAAAACTATTAGTGGAATAACTTTACTTCTATCGTTAGTAGCCGTTATCGTATGCTTGACGATTTATTACGAATCAGGTGCATCTCTTGAACTTAATTGGATCAATGCCGAAGATGTTGACACTTTAGGTTTATGGATTGGCTCCGCATTATTAGCGTTGTTTATAATTCTAACTGCAATATTTGCCGACAAGACTAAGGGATTGGATTTTGATGCAAAATCATTAACTTATGCAGGCGTACTCGGTGGATTAAGCTTAGCATTAAGCTATGTCAAGATATTTAGAGCACCAATGGGTGGATCTATAACTCTTGCACAAGTATTGCCAATAATGCTATATTCGTACATTTTTGGGACTAAAAAAGGCGTTGTATTAGGGTTTGCTATAGGAATGCTTCAAGCTGCACAAGATCCATGGTTATTGCATCCTGCCCAATTTTTGCTTGATTATCCATTAGCTTATGCATCCTTTGGCTTGACGGGCTGTTTTGGAAAGGTGAAGAAAATTGATAATAAATGTATAACCTTTTTATTGGGTAGCTTACTTGCATGTGTTTGTAGATTTTTATCTCACTTTATGGCTGGGGCATTTGCATTTGGCTCTTTTGCGCCCGAAGAATTTAGTTCAGTATATATCTACAGTCTTGTATATACAAGCTCTTATGTTTTACCCGATACCGCAATTTCAATCGTATTAGGATGCATCTTGATGATGTCAAGATCCTTTGTCAAGGTCTTATCTGAAATAGCTCCCGATAAGAAAAAGAAAGTACAACCAACCGAAGCCCAAGTAGAAACCGAATAAATATACTCGTGTTTATGTGTTATTCAAATTGGTTGTGTCATGTTTTCTGTCTTGTTAAACGAAAAGAATGTTAGTCCGTATTCAAAAAAAAACTTTGCATTAGCATAATAGAGTCTAATTTTTTGTTAATATTAATTTTACAATATAATTCATTGCGAAAAGTATAAAAAATAATTATTAAATACTTATTAATTAATTGTTGCAAAAATATTTGGGATGATATATAATGTGCTTATGAATATAGTATTAGTGTATCCCGAGATCCCGCAAAACACGGGCAATATAGCAAGAACCTGTGCCGCTACCGGTTCAACCTTGCATTTAGTCAAGCCCTTAGGCTTTGACATTTCTGAAAAGGCTGTAAAGAGAGCAGGTCTGGATTATTGGGATAAGGTAGATATTAGAGTATATGAGAATTTAGATGAATTCTTTACCAAAACTACTGGCGGTAAGTATTGGTTTTTATCCACCAAGGCAGACCATTCGTATACCGATGTGTCGTATGGTAAGGATGACTATTTGCTATTCGGTAGAGAAACACACGGGCTTCCGGAACCGCTTCTCGAAGCGAATTATAAAGATACCTTGCGAATTCCCATGCTCCCAACCTTGCGTTCATTGAACCTATCTAACTCAGTGGCAATCGTTTTATACGAGGGTTTGCGTCAATTAGGCTTCGATGGGCTCAGCGATATAGGACATTTAACAGGCCGTGATGACTAAACGGCACTAACATGATCTGATAACCAAAGAAGAGTGGTTTATATTAAAATGAAAAAAGAAGATTTTGCCAAACTAAAACAGAATAAGACTTTTGAATGGACATTTAGAATACTTGCAGTCATTATCGGTGCTGCAATATATGGCTTAGGTGTCACACTTTTTATCAAGGATCAAAACCTTTTAACAGGCGGTTTTGCAGGTACTGCGTTATTGCTTGAAAGCATACCTATCGGACTCGATGCAGGTGTTTGGACATTTATTTTGAATATTCCTGTAATCATTCTCGGTTGGGTCATATTCGGCAAAAAATATATGTTTTTGACTATTTTGGGAACACTTTCACTTTCAGGATCAATGACCCTTTTCAATTACATATTCAGCGAATTCAACGTACATCTATTTAATGATATGTATATAGAGGTTGTTACAGCAGAGGGCACTACACAGGTATTAACGAATGCTAAGGATGCAGTTATGGCTTGTCTATGCGGTGGATTGCTCACAGGCTTTGGTAGAGCCGTTGTATATAGAGTTGGCTCAAATACGGGCGGTATCGATGTGGTTGCTAAGATGATCAGAATTAAACATCCAAACTTTACTGCAGGCAATATCTTTTTGGCATTCGATGCATTATTAGTTGTCATCCATACCATATTGAATAAGAATGTAGAAATAGGATTCTATACCACGCTAACGCTTATCATATCGAATATCATTTATGATAAAGTAGTATTCGGCTTTGACTCTGCCAAAATGTTCTATATTATCAGCGATAAAAAGGAAGCTATACAAGAGCGTATTCTTAAGGATTTAGATGCAGGTGTTACCGTATTATCGGGTAACGGCGGATATACTCATGTGCATAAGGACGTATTGATGGTAGCGATTAAAAAGCACCTCTATCCTAAGCTTAAGGAAATCGTCAAGGACGAGGATTCCGGTGCATTCTTTATCGTAACACAAGCAACCGAAATATACGGTAAAGGTTTTAAAGAAAATGACAGCAAAAAGCAAGCCTAAACGGCTTGCTTTTTTATTTAATTTATTTGTACGAACTTTAGTCCCCAAGATACCAATCGGCGCATCGTTCCCGTCCAAGATACTAAAAGACCTTCCATCCATTCGTTCGTCCGCAAGATACCAAATTGTTGCACAATTTGATTCTCGCTACGCTCAAATTTCGACTACACTCAGTATGACAGGACGGAAGTCAATATGACGGCGGACGAGATTCTATTCCCAGTAAGACAAGACGGAAACAAGTTCACTATGACAGCGGATAGGGATAACTATGATAGCGGACAAATAGTAATCTTATATATGTCTTCGAAATGAATAGAAGCATTATCAAGAACCAATATTTTTTCGGTTATCTTTTTATCCACAACATCACCATATGTTTTTAGGCTATGTCCATTATAAAAGAACTCAACGGAAACATGATCACCTTTACGAATTCGATTAAGCATTACAGAAATCTCGTTAAGTGCTTCCTCATCCATCACTCGTTTTTCGGCACGGGAATGCAATTCTTCTCTTTTTCTTAACTCTTCTTGCAATCCTTTAAGTGCATCAAATGGCATAAATTGTGCAGCTCTATTTATTTTTTTATCCATATTTACTCCTTATTGTGACCGCCAATAAGCTTATTTCTTATCATAGCGGTTGCACCATCCTCTAAGTCCATAGCTCTAACTATTGCATTTTTACCGAATTTATCCTTTATATCAAGTGTCGCCGATGTAGATAGGCGTTCCTTTTCTACTGCATTGAAGTCAGTAAAAAGATCATACCCCTCACAATCCGAATCACATAACGATGTAAAACCAATAGCCAAACGGCGAATAGGAAGGTTCGGTGCGGTGGTTTGGTCGAAAATTTCGAGAAACGATGGTAAAATTTTTGAAAATAAGTTGGTTGTAACTGTGAGTTTTTGACTTCCGCCTGTCGGTTCAAAACAATCCTTTGAGTAGCCTACGCTCATAAAAACACCGTTTGCCGATAAGTGACGGCGTGATAACTCTTCACACCCATTAAGAACCATTTCCTTAATAACGAGCCTTGCCTTATCAAACGGATAATCCTCAAACAGTATCTGTGAAAATGATACTGACTTATCCTTACTCTTATATGCTTTTATATCGGCAATAGTACAGCTTTCTTTTCCCTTTGAATGGTCTATCAATAGTTCTGCATTAATGCCAAACACCTTATACAATAATTCCTCGGGGCATTCGGCAATAGCCTTCATTGTAAATATGCCCATTCTTGAAAGTCTTTTTACCGTTCCTGTTGATATTTGCCAAAAATCGCTTAACGGCTTATGATTCCACAACTCCGCTTTGTATTTATCTTCATCAAGATAACCAATATGCTCCGACGATTTTTTTGCGGTAATATCAAGTGCAATTTTCGCAAGATAAAGGTTGGTTCCTATACCACAAGTCGCCGGTATATGCGTTCTAACGGCTATCTCGTTTATCAACAGTTTCGCCATTTCAATCGGTGTTTTATTATAGAGCTTTAAATAATCGGTGACATCTAAAAAGCTTTCATCAATCGAATATACATGAATATCGTCCTTTGATATATAGTCAAGATAGCATGAATAAATATCGGCGGCAAATTCGATATATTTTTGCATTTGAGGTTTTGCAATGATGTATTCTATATTTTCGGGTATTTCAAACAATCTACATCTATTTCTAACCCCAAGTGACTTCATTTTTGGACTTATGGCAAGACAAATCGCCCCCTTACCTCTTGACTCGTCGGCTACGACAAGATTGGTTTCAAAGGGGTTTAAGCCTCTTAACGCGCACTCCACCGATGCGAAGAAGCATTTCATATCTATACATAAATAAATACGCTCTTTAGCCATAGATCAACAATTATACTCTTTAATGTTTTTTTGACTATTCCTTAAATTTCTATACTATCAACAAGTAATCCTGTTGTACGGAATACTTTGTAAATTGGAAATTTGGTTATTATTACCATTTTTCCGCCGTTGTTTCTTGCAATAAATGTTGCATTTTGATTTTATTATATTTTCGCTAATCTTGTCAATGCTAAAAAGCGATTTAGCCTAAACTTTTAAAAAATGCCGAGAATTTATCTCGACATTTATTACCTTGATTGAAAATTATCTTTTATGTACATACATACGGGAAGGCTCTTCTTCTCCGTCGCCATGTACAAGGCATAAAAACTCCCAGTCATAGCGTTCGTAAAAGCCGATATGATCGGTCAAAAGATATAGCGTATCAAGCCCACGCTTATGCATATCATCGCAAACGAAGTTGAGAAGTCGACCGGCAATTCCTATACATCTCATATCTTCTTCGACATATACCGCACATACATTAGGCTTTAAATCTTTACGCTCGTGAAAATCATTTTCGATAACGCCTAATCCGCCAACGATCCTATCACCGCATAGCGCTACATACCATTCGGGATATGCATTGTCGCTTGATAATCCTTCTTCCATGCTTTCCAAATATGCGGATAGCGGTATTCCCCATTTTTGACTAAACCATTGAGCCATCTGCTCTTTACGATTAGGCTCGTCCGTTAGTCTTATTATTCTTATTAAGTTTTCCATTTAAATCTCCTCTAAATTATTTGTGTTTGTAATTATTGGCTTACCGTCTGAATCAAGAAGAGGCGTCATAGCAACACCATAGCTTGCTCTTACTATTAAGTAGTTTATGCCTGTTTCTCTATCGACATAGATTGCGCTTAGCGTATCATACGTAAAATACTCTTTATAATCTCTTTATAATTGTACTTCAAAAGAAATAAAGTGTCAATAATGATTTAAATATGTAAAACTATTATTTTAGATAATTAGCATATTAAGTTACGAATATCGTTATAGATTATTTAATGCTTCGCGAAGGTTAGCATCAATGTGGATAATAGTTATCGTCCGCCATCATACCGCAATACATTTTCGTCCGCAAGATACCAAACGGCTGTGACACTTCCGTCCAAGATACTGCAAGACTCTGCCTTGCACTGCGTTGCAGTTCGACTTCGCTTACGCTCCGCTCAGTATGACAGGACGGACGTTAGTATGACGGCGGACGAATAACAGTTCCATCATTCTAATGGTTAGTATGACAGGACATTGTCCTATGAAGCGTAGCGTAGGTGAGTGCTTCATTAAAAAAAATGGACCTTATATATGACATAATATTGTCCGCTGTCATACTGAGCGTCAGTCGAAATCCGAATGCAATGGGGATCAAACGTCGTAGGCGTTTGGTATCTTGCGGACTTTAACAATAGTTGGTATTGTATCCGCTTTTTCTATAGAGGTTTAAGGAATTTAATATCGACTTTTTTGTAATGCATATTGACTTTATTATTATAACTATGATATTATAAAAAAGTAGACAAAAATCTACAATTTACAAAAGCAAGAGGTGTTGTTAATGCTAAATCTTTTATCTGCAATAGATTGGTCAAAGTTTTCAACTGAAGTAGTTACTACAGTTATTGGTGCAATATTTACAGCTATACTTATTCCACTAATTATAAATCTTTTCAAAAAACGCAATGAAAAGCGTAAAGCTGCCAAGAAGACAAAAAGGGACGCAAAGAAAGATGTAGAAAACTTCTTAAAACAACAGTTCAACCATATCAATACTATTTCGGACGGTTTTTCTATTAAAACCACAACCCTTGATAAAACATGGGATTTTGGTATAAGTCGACAATTAACTTTAGAAGAAATCGAAGAAAACAACAAAGCCCTTGAACAAAATAAACAGGCTCCCAATTATGTTATTAGTTGTTCAATTGAAGGTTTTATTACCGAATTAAAAAAAGAAAAGCGAGCTCTTATCGTGGGCGACGCAGGACAAGGAAAATCGGTATTTGTAAAGAAGATATGTAACTGTTTATACGATCAAACAACAAAAGACAAGCCTTTCTTTCCAATTTATGTAGAAATTAAAAATGTTGTTTCTCATTTATCTAAGGATACAGGTAATATAATAGAAGCAGTTTTTAATACGATAAATGTAAATATTGACTCCTTCGATTATATTTCTAAGAAATATGAGATATGTTATATTTTTGATGCAATAGACGAAGTATCTCCTAATGATTTTACGGCATTCAAAACATTAGTTGCAGATAGTTTAAGTGATTCATACTTGATTTTTTCATCCAGACCAGGACAAGCTGATATTTGTAATAGTAATGAATTACGCTTATCTCAAGATATACTCATCCGCAAATGGATTTTGGATGAAATAGCTGACGACAAGCTTAAGGATTTCCTCAAAAATGACGAATTATATAATGCTATTCTTGATGCTGAAACAAGAGATCCTAATTATAAAAAGCTATCAAGAAATCCTCTTCTATTGTGCTTGATTAAAAATGTATACGAGAATAATGCTAAGAATCTTCCACAAAGCAGAGTGGTTCTCTTTGACTTAGTTATCAAGGAATTAATACAAAGAGATATGGCTAAAGAAAATAGCAAAACCTATACCAGTACCGATATTTCTGCAATAAAAGAAGTATTAGGACAGGTCTCTTATAAAATATATCAGAAAAAGGACGGAAAATCAGTCGACTGGTTAGATGTTGACTCCCTTTTGAGAGGAATCATTAATATTCATCAAGAAAAGGATACCCTAAAGCACTTTTTCCAAGAACATACCTTAGTAGACGAGAACGGATTTAGCCATGAGTTATTTGCATCCTATTATTGTGCCTATTACTTATATAAATGTATCTGTGATAATAATCGAATTAATGAAATTGTAAAAGAAATCAATAAACAAGCCGACTATTGGAAAGAAGTAGTTAAGACTCTGCTTTGTCTATTTGAACAAAATGCACAAAGACAATTTAACGACTCTACCGAGCAACGAGCAGGCGTGGAAGAAAGATTGAAAATGTTACTAACGATGCTGAAAACAATGCAAGGTCTTGACGATAATTTTAAAATGGTCAAAGTCCCGTTGGTGGATGAACCCGATTATGATATTCTTTGCGATGCGGTATCACAATTTATTGATACTGAAAATAACAAACCACTTGCAGAAGAAGTTCTGATAAGGGGAATGCTAATAAGGGGAGAAAGGGGCGTAACAAATTACGATTATGATACCCACGAAATTAAAGATGAGCATTGTACTAATCCTTACGAAGAATTATTCTACTATACAGTTTTATATGATTTTAAGGGCGGATTAGAGAGCATATACAATAAACAGTGTAAACTCGCAGAAAACGAAAAAGGAGCATTATCACCCATTCAGTGTTATCTTTTTAATGAAATATGTGACGTGGAGCATTGCGACTACACTTTAGCATACGCTCCATTAATCGAATCAGTAAGTATAAAACTCAAAGAATTGTCTATAGACAGTGAAAAAAGAGTGGGAGGTCATATAGTAAGCGAAGAGCTTTTTTTAATATGCCCAAATATTACCAGCATAAAAATACTTGAGAGCGTATCATCGCCTCCTTTGTTTAGGTTACAAAGTTTATATCGTATTATTGTTGACAAAAAGAATCCTTATTTTTATGCAATTGATGACTGTGTAATTGGAAAAGGAACTAACACATTAATATTAGGCTGTAAAAATAGCAAGATCCCCAATTATGTAACAAGCATCGATGATTTTGCATTTAGCGACTGCACTGGTCTCACAAGTATAACTATTCCTAATAGCGTAACAAGTATTGAGTGGAAAGCATTCCGTGGCTGCACTGGTCTTGAAAAAATAATAGTAGATGCCAAAAATACAAAATATCATAGTAAAGATAATTGTCTAATTGAAACTGATACTAATAAACTTATTCTTGGTTGCAAAAATAGTATAATTCCAAATAGCATAACTAGAATTGGTGATTATGCATTCGAAGGCTGCACTAGTCTTACAAGTATTACTATCCCCAATAGCGTAACAAGCATCGGTGATTCTGCATTCGAAGGCTGCACTGGTCTTACAAGTATTACTATCCCCAATAGCGTAACAAGCATTGGTGATTCTGCTTTCGAGTATTGTAATAATCTCATAAGCGTAAAATTTGAAGATCCAAATGGCTGGTATGTAACAGAAAAAATCGATAATTTTAAAAGTAAGCAAGATGGTATACCTGTCGATGTAAGCGATCCGAAAAAAAATGCTACTTACTTCAAATCGACATATAAAAACTACTATTGGTATAAGGATTAATAGAATTTTCAATTCAATATGAAAGCTATATTGTAATACAGTTAATTGAAAAAGACGGCGCTACAAAAAGGTCAGTGCCGTCTTTTTATTTCGTGGATTGCTCCTCGTATTAGTGTTTATAAAAAAGGGACTTTTTACAAACCCCATTTTTAGATTATTATTTATTATACCGATCCTTCGGCTAAAAGCTTATTTTCGTGATCGATTGCAAGAGCGTCAACGATTTCGAGAATGTCGCCGTCAAGGAATTGATCAAGACTGTATAGCGTCATATTAATTCTATGGTCGGTAACTCGTCCTTGAGGGAAGTTGTAGGTACGAATTCTCTCTGATCTATCGCCTGTACCTACCTGCGATTTTCTATTTTCGGCATATTCCTTATCGGCTTGACCTTGATAGAACTCATAAAGACGTGTCTTCAATACTCGTATTGCTTTTTCCTTATTCTTTAACTGTGACTTTTCATCTTGACAGGTTACAACGATTCCTGTAGGAATATGTGTCATTCTTACTGCGGAGTCCGTTCTATTAACATACTGTCCGCCTGCACCACCTGCTCTATAGGTATCTACCTTGACATCGTTCATATTGAGCTTAACATCAATATCTTCTGCTTCGGGAAGAACGGCAACGGTTGCTGTAGATGTATGAATTCTACCTTGCGATTCGGTGGCAGGAACTCTTTGTACACGGTGTGCACCCGATTCGAATTTGAGTTTTGAATAGGCACCTTTTCCCTTAATCATGATTACGACTTTATTTACACCACCTAAATCGGTAAGGTTCATTTCAACCTCTTCAACGCCCCAACGCATTCTCTCGGCAAATCTTTCATACATTCTTAAAAGCTCGCTTCCAAACAATGACGCTTCATCTCCACCTGCTCCGCCTCTAATTTCAAGAATAACATTCTTTTCATCATTAGGATCCTTTGGAATCAATAAACGCTTAAGCCTTTCAGCAATCTCTTCGATAGTCGAATTAGCTTCGGACAATTCTTCCTTTGCCATTTCAACAAAATCGGGATCTTCATTTTCTTTGATTATATTCTTACAGTCCTCAATATTCTTATTAACTGCAAGATATTCATTATAGGTATCTATGATAGGGGTGAGATCTGCATATTCCTTACTTAGCTTTTGCCACTTTTCTCTATCGCCCAAAACGGCAGGATCCGCTAAGGATTCGCCTATTTCCTGATATCTAATTTTTACATCATCTAATTTTTCAAACATAATTTTATCTCACTACTTTATTTTTTAATTACCGCTATTCTATCGGTTCCACTCAAATCTTGATATATTTCAACACTCGAATATTCTCCAAATATCTCTTTTATACCGTCCGCTTGATGATCTCCTATCTCTAATACGATTACACCATTGGAATTTAACGGCGCCGAGCTTGCTATTATCCTATAAAAATCCAAGCCGTCTTTACCGCCGTATAAAGCAAGCTTTGGTTCTTTTGTTACATCGATAGGAAGCTGTGCCATATCCGATTCCGATATATACGGAGGGTTAGATATGATCAAATCAAAGTTATCGCTAACACCATTAAACATATCAGATTCGATCAATTCTACATCAGCATTCAAACCGTCAACATTATTCTTCGCTATATTCAATGCATCTTTTGAAATGTCTACAGCTACCACATGAATATTTTTTTCCAAAGATACAGTTGCAGCAATACAGCCTGAACCTGTACATATATCAAGCACTTTTGAACCGTCATGCACATATTCTAACGCCTTCTCTACCACAAATTCGGTATCTTGACGAGGAATCAAAACGCTTGGATTTACCGTGAATTTTCTACCGTAAAAATATGCATATCCAAAAATATATTGTAACGGTTCGCCGTTTGCAACTCTCTTGGAATACTCGATACACCGATCATATTCGTAATCCTTTATCGTCTTGATCGAATTGAGTTCGGCTTCGCTTAACCCTGTCACCTCGGAAATAATATATTTTGCCTTTGCATCCGCTTCGGCTACACCCTCAAGATAAGCAGATAACTCTTCTCTACACTTCGCTAACGACTTTTGAATAACAAATGTCGTGGTTTCTAAGGATTCATCCGCATCCAACTCTTGAACGGTGATAAACGCCTTAATCGCAACTTCAAGCATACTATCATCGGGTTCTCTGGTCGTTATATGCTGAATGAGCATTCCGGGAGCCTTTAATGCCCTAACAAATGGGTTGTCAAATTTGGCAAGGAATTTGAGAACCTCGTAGCTTACACCTGCAACCAACGGAAGCATTGCAAGCTTAATGGCTATTCTTACAAGCTTTTGGATAATACTCGACACTGGCAACTCACTGATAACAAATCCGCATAATGAGAGTAGATACTCTACCAATGAAAACATAAGAATCGAAACTATCATTACTATCACAATGAAGTTGGTACCGCATCTGTCGTGATGCTTACTCTGTTGTTTTGCATTTTCGACAGTCAACGGCAAGCCTTGTTCAAAGCATGCTATAGTCTTATGCTCTGCTCCATGATATTGATAAAGCCTTCTTATATCCTTCATTAACGAAGTCAAAAGAATATATGAAACAAATATCAATATTCTAACTAAACCCTCAATAAGATTTAACCATATAGTATCTAAAGGAATCCATCCTGTTATCAAGGTCGGTAAAATAAAGAATAATGCAACCGAAAAAGCAAGCCCCAATATAACGCCAAAAAACATAGCAATACTCATTACATCAATATGCAATGTTTTCGCTAACCATTTTTCGAACTTGGACGGCTCTTCCTGCTCTATTTCCTCACCAAATACCTCTGCAGAACGCATGGTAATTTTCATACCATTAACAAGAGATAAGAAAAAATTAACGATTCCCCTAATAATAGGAATCTTCGTCCATCCTTTACTCGGTTGAACCCTCTTTGATTCTACCGTTATTTTTCCATCAGATGTCCTAACTGCAGTGGCGTAACTCTTTTCGCCACGCATCATTACACCTTCAAGTACGGCTTGTCCGCCGATTTTTGAAACAAATTTTCTTGCCATAGATTAAAAAAAGGACAGTGTTAACCTAAAAGGCGACACCATCCATAATTGTTTGTTGTTAACCGCGATTGTAACGCTTATTGAACTTATCAACACGGCCGCCGGTATCAACAGATTTTTGCTTACCGGTATAGAAGGGATGACACTTACTGCAGATATCTACACGCAATGTGTCGCTATTTACCTTTGTTGTACCTGTCAAGAAAGTCTCACCACAAGCACATACAACGGTTACTGTCTTGTAATTAGGATGTGTACTGTTTTTCATTATAAATCACCTCAAATAAATTTGCATCGCTTGTATAGATGCAAGTCAATTATACTCAAATACAGTTGCCGTGTCAAGGATTTTCAATACATTTAATTTGCTATAGTATATTTTTAATGTATTAAAAAATGCGTACAAAATATTATCAGCAATAGTCTTCGACACATTGTATTTATTGACCACAAAAATTCAACAACGCCGTTTTTGTAATAAAAACAGATAAAAACACTAATCTGCATATATCGATTTCAATGAGAATAAATTGTGATATATCGCCTTTGGAGGTTTATATGAGATTTAGTGAAATAATAGGTAAGAAAATCGTGTGTTTGACTTTCGGAAAGGAATTAGGAACAATCTACAGTTGTACGGTAGATAGAAAATTGCGACGCATACACCATTTATCCACTGTTGACAATGAAGAGAATGAAGGATTCGTAGACAATAAACGAGTTTTTCAAGGCAAAGATATATTGTATACGCTAAGTTCTTTGGCAGAATTTCAATCATCGGGAATAGATTTTCCTTTCAGAAGTCCGATTTATAACACTGACGGCTGTTATATTGGACGAGCTGTTGACTTTGAATTCAATGGCAATACAATAAATGAATTGTATATTGGCGAAGATAAAAAACTCAAGGTCGATGAGGTCGTTTTATTAAGTAAAGAAATGATAATCGTTAAGGGTAATAGAAAACTGCGGATCAAAAGAGATAAAGCGGTCAAGCCCAAAGAACTATCGAGTGCATTTAATCAATTCGAGTTACAACCCGAAATTAGCGATGAATCAATCAAAGTACCAATAAGCTATATAGATAATACAACAGCTTCTACGCCCATTAACATCACTCAAAAGACTCCATTAAAGAATAACGAATCTCCCTTAAAGGTCATTTCGGGATACGGTTTTTTACTTGGACGTGCTGTTATCAAGCATATATTTGACGGTGGGAAATTGATCATTCCAAAAGGTAAAATAATTGACGAGGACACCGTTGAAAAAGCCCGTGCGCACGGCAAATTGGTAGAATTAACGGTATCGAGCATAAAAGAAAGAGAATAATTCATACAAAATGCGGAGATTAAACTGATAAGTTTTTATTATCGTCAAAAGGTACCAATATTCACGTCCTGTCATTATAATCAGACCGTTGCCCGCTGTCGAGATAAATTCCTCATTTGCTTTGTAAATGAATTGATTTATCTCAGTATGACAGCAGACAAGGATAAACACATTACGATAAAACTTAAAATAAGTGAACAGAAAGCGTATGACAAGACGGGGACTTAAAAATGCTTTTTCAATTTTTATATGATAATTGTTGACAAAATAAAATTAATGGCGTATAATAAATGCATAACCATAAAGAGTGACGGAGGGACAGACCCTATGATGTCACAGCAACCTACCGATAAGGCAAGGTGCTAATGTCTGATTCGATGGGGTTTAATATTGCACACTATGATCCTATCGAATGCGATGGGATCTTTCTTTATTCTTTATACTCTTTATGGAAAAAATATGTTTATAAGGAGTATATTTATGGAAAAATTAAAGAAATTACTTAAAGGTAAAAATCATGTTTGGTTTTATGTTGAAAACGAAGATGGTGTTGCATTTTTACAATGGGCAAAGGATAACGGCTGTAGATGGATGAATGGCGACGAGATAAAACCCGACCAAGACCACTGCGACTATCATATGGGAATTGATCCTAAATTATCAATGGGATTTGTCAGCGGTATATGCTGGGGTATGGGCTCAAGATCTCCAAGTGTTAGGGTAGTTAACTTTAGAGAACTCTTAGAAAATAAATAGTTCTGATAAATATTGATGAGTGTTCTTCGTGTGCAAGTAACACAAACCAATTTAAGATCAAAAAAGCGATACGAGAAGCATATCGATTCCGTATCGCTTTTTGTATACTATTTGTAGTTATTTTAATACAACGATCTTATCGGCTAAATATTTTGCCTCGTCTTCGTCATGGGTTACTATTACTGTGGTTGGCTTATCAACCTGCCAAAGCGATTTAAATAGGTCATATAAGCGGTAACGCAACTCTTTATCAAGTCCTTTAAAGGCTTCGTCCATCAATATGACGGGGCGATCGCTGACAAACGCACGAGCCATACTTACACGCATTGCCATTCCGCCCGAAAGTGAATTCGGATATTTATTTATATACTCTCCGAGTTCGAGAGCGTTAAGCAGTCCTATTGCTTTTTCCTTATTTTTAAATCCGCTACCTATTAGCGTATTTTCAAGCACCGTCGCCCCTTTAAGAAGTCGTGGTTCTTGGAAAATATATGCGCACTCTTCTATATTGAGTAGCTCGCCCTCATAATCGGTATCAAGTCCCGAAAGCACGTTTAAAAGAGTAGTTTTTCCACAACCGCTCGCTCCCATTATTGCGGTGATTCTATGCTCCTCCAATACAAGATCGAAATTATCAAAGACTATCTTATCTCCGTATTTTTTTGTAAAGCCCTTTAGTTCCATTTTTTACAAATTCTCCTTTGTATCGCACCCAAGATCAATTCAAAAATAACCGAAAGCAATATAGCTGTCAATACCCAAGCAAAAAGTGTTGCTGTGCCACCAAATATGTCCGTTTTTGCTACAAACATTCTTAGTCCGATAGAATCTGCCGTATAAGCTAATATTTCAGCAGAAATAACCGCTTTAATGTTTAATCCGAATGCCGTAACCATAGAACCGAACAAAACAGGGATAACCTCGGGAATGTAAAGATATTTGATAGTATTCCTTTTAGATACACCATAGAGAGATACCATTTCTTTAAGCTTTTCATCCACATTTATAAGGCTATCGGATACCGTTCTATATATGATAGGAAATACCATAATAAAACCTATAAGAATGGGCGTATATTTAGATCGTAGCCATACCATTATAATAAGTGTAAGCGACATTGTCGGGGTGGTCCTAAGAAATGATATAAAGGGCGACAATATAGCACGCACCGTTTTAGATGTACCACCCAAGATACCTAAGCCCAATCCTAACAAAAGTGATGCTACAAAACCGATAAGGCAACGACCGAGAGTGGATAATGTAACGATATAAAAATCTTTTTTACCGAGTAAAACAAAAAACTCGCTTATAATCTCGGAAACACGAGGTAAAAGATATGTTTTATCAAGGAGATAGGCGACCAATTCCCATATACCCAAAAACACTATTACGGCTACTACCGATATAAGCGAGTATTTATTATTTTTGATAGCTTTTTTTATCATTATTCAGCTTGATAGAATATATCTGCATCTGCCGACACATTTACATCCAATACATTGACAAATGCAAGGATATCGTCCTTGACCTCTGAAGCCAAAACGAATTTCTGGTTCATTTGGAGATAGCATTTAGAAACGACTGCACCCTTAAGTGTGGATTTACCTGTACTTTCCATATAATCGCCGAGCGCCTTTGCATTTTCTGCACTTGCGTTAAGGTATTCGATAGATGCACGAAGCTCTGTTATGAATTTTTCTACCGACTCTTTGTCATTTTCAATTATGGAACGCTTAACAAACAGACCTGCTTGGGTGAATTCCGTATTGGTAATTGATACCCATAGCTCACTTATTGAGCAAAGTCTTTTAGCACTACTGACCTTCATAAGAGTTGCCGTTACTGCAGGCTCGCCTAATAAGCCGTAGGAAAGAGTGCCTTCCATGAGGTCGTTTTGGATAAGGTCTGCAGTGGATGCATTGACGGTAGCTTCAACACCTGCGGTAGATAAAATGTGCTTGAATGTGATATCGGGAACAAGGTTTGTACCGATGCTTGCAACTGCTTTGCCACTTAATTGTGCAAGAAATTCGTTGGCATCCTCGCATTCGGACAATGCCTTAGTTCCTGCATTTCCAACCAAATAGAGATTACCCCAACTCGTAACTGCAACCATTTGATAAGTGCCGAGCTTGTTGGACATATTTATACCTGCGTTTGTTGGAGCAATGATAAAGTCTGCATCACCGTTGGTGAATGAAGAAGCAACTGCGTCCGAGCCGATTATTGTATAAATAGGATCGTTTCCGAATGATACATTATCCTTCATCATTTTGGCAATTGCCATACTTGGAGCACCGTCCGGAGTCATTACTGTGTATTTTATCGGAGTTTTATCTCCGTCATTTGGCGTGATATTGTCATTACAAGATGTTGCTATGATGCACATAATTGCAATCAAGGCTATTGAAATTACAATTTTAATAATTTTTTTCATATATATACTCCTTCATTGTTTTATCAATAAAATAATTATTGCATTTCTTGGCTAATTGTATTACAATATAACCAAAAAGTCCGTTGCATTTGCAACAAAAAGGAAAATAAGATATGAATTGCCCACTTTTTATCGGAATTGACGACGAAAATTTACCCGAGTTACTAAAAAAACTTCGAGTTAATGAATTGAATTTTGTCAAAAACCAAATAATTTTACATTACGGCGAAAAAGTTTCGGATATTTTTGTTTGCTTAGATGGTGAATTGGTGCTTGAAAATGTTGACACAAACGGTCAAGTCAGTATCCTTTCGGGTATAGGTAGCGGTGGATTATTCGGCGGTGCGTTTGCATTTACAGATTCGCTAATCCCTGCCGATCTTAGGGCAATAACGGACGGGCGTGCCTTGATTATAAGCAATGATGCTATCAACGATCTTCCCGATACATATCCTTATAAATCAATCATCTATCGTAACTTAATAACCGTACTTGCGAATAAAAGTGCATTTTTAATCACAAAGATAAGACACCTATCAAAAAGAAGCATAAGGGCAAAATTGCTATCATATTTTGGTGAGCTTGAAAAAAAATCGGGTAAAAGGGTAATAACTATGCCCTTTGACCGTCAGGGGCTTGCAGATTATATTTGCGTAGACAGATCGGCACTCTCAAGAGAGCTGTCAAAAATGCGTGACGAAGGTTTGATAGATTATCATAAAAACACTTTCATTTTAAAATATTAGTCAAAAATAGATAAAGTTATTGAAAGAAACAACTAAAAGTGATATAATTAATCTATGAAAAAAATATTTGCAGTCCTATTCACAATATATTTAGTCGCTTTAACCTTCATCGGTGTCGGCTGTGAGAATGAAAAACCCGTCGACGAGGTTAAAAGAATCTTTATTTCGTTTGATGTTAACGGATATGACTGCACTACGCCCGAAGGCATTTTTTTTGAGATCGGTCAAGATATCTCTCTACCAATTCCCGAATTAAAGGATATCCCGATAGGTAAATCTATTGCATGGTTTATTGATAAAGACTGCACCGAACGGTTCAATGCTGTTGACGGTACATACAATGAAAATCTAACCTTGTATCTTGGTTTTGCTCCGAACACTTATTCAATAACTTATAAAAATGCCGATGAATATGATTTTAACGGTGATTTACCCGACTCATATGTATACGGTGAAGGCGTAAGTCTACCGCAAGCCTCACTCGGCAAGGGCTATCACGAAATGGGTAATTGGTATTATAGCGAAACAGATTATTTTACAATCGCAGTATCGGATGAAATATTTGGTGATTTAACTCTTGAATATCGCCCTGAGCCAATTAAGTACACCATTGCATATATGAACTGCAAGGATGCAGATAATCCTAATATCGTAGCTTATGATATTACAATGGGAACGGTAAAACTGCTCCCTGCTGTTTGTGACGGTAAGGAGTTCTCGCATTGGGAATATCGTTCATCAACTTCGACCGCTAAAATCTGCAAAGAAATAGATATTGATCTAATTCTTGACGGCGGTATGTCATTTTCGTTATGGGCGGTATGGAAGGAATGAAAACACCGCTATACGATGCTGTAATTAATTATCATCCGAGCCTAAGACTCCATATGCCGGGAACAAGCGGAGACGGAGAGCTATCCCCATTATATTCATCCGCACCGTTCGATATTACAGAATTAGATTTTTCGGACAACTTACACTCTGCTTGTGGAGTTATTGCAGAGAGCGAAAGGCTAACTGCCAATGCATACGGCTCAAAGCATTGCTTATACTTCACCTCGGGTGCGACTACGGCAATTTTTTGTGCAATTTTGACTGCAAAAGAGTATGCAAATAAACTGTATTGCTTAGGCACACCACATAAAAGCATAGTTAATGCAGGTGAGCTTTTCAATATAGATATTGAAGCAGTCGATACAATCCCATCTGATTGTAAAGCCTTGATTTTGACAACGCCCGATTATTATGGTAATATTATATCTGTTCAAGATATAAGAAATAAGTTTCCTAATGCTTTTATAATCGTAGATGAAGCACACGGTGCACATTATCCTTATAGCTCGCTATTACCTAAAAATGTGACGGCAGAAGCGGATATGGTCATCAACGGATTGCATAAGACATTGCCCGTTTATACAGGCGGTGCCATATTAAGGACAGATTCTGACGATCTGGCAGATAAAGCCCGTTATTTCCGCTCAAAGGTGCATACAACGAGTCCGTCATACCTAACAATGTGTTCTATGGACTTTGCTCGTGGATATATGCAAGATAACGGAGAAAGGTTATATTCGAGCATTAAGACGGCTATTGATAACTTAAACCTACCGAACGGATTTAGTATAGTGCCATCGGACGATTTTACGAGATTGGTAATAGATGTACCAAAATCAACTAACGGTTATGCCGTAGCTCGTTTAGCGCAAGAGTCGGGGATCTATTTCGAGCTTGTTGAAGATAGGCGTTTAGTTGCTATAGTTACGCCCTTCAATTATTCAAAATTAAAGCTTTTGGAAGCTCTCGATCCGTTTGCACCCATTGTTTGCGGACGAGATCTATCCGAATTAATAGGAACTGTAGCCGTTAAAGATATCGGCTTGTACCCACCCGGTAAGGTATATATAAAAAAAGGAGAGATAATTACTTCAGAGGTCATCGAGGTGTTACAGCGTGACGCCCAAAGAGTCTTTGGACTGGAATAAATATGGATAATGGATTAATCAAGATAATTAAAAATACAACTGCGTTTAAAATCTTCGATAGAGATATCGATAACTCTTTTTCGCATGCATATCTTCTTTTATCGTCCGATCCTATTGCTCTTGATAACCTTTTGACGGCTGTCATCATGCGTGTTTATTGTAAGGATGCATGTATGGAATGTGCCGAGTGTAAAAAGGTTATGAATATGGTCAAACCCGATGTCACATATGTAAATGCGGAAAGCGAAAATGTGACCGTAGAGCAACTCAATGAAATGATAGACGGCACCTATCTTACACCGGTTGAGGGCGGAGATAAGATATATGTTATCAAAGCTTTCAATACTCAGTCGACAATCATTCAAAATAAATTACTAAAAACGCTCGAAGAGCCACCCGTAGGCGTGCATATTCTTTTGACCGCCAATTCAGATATAGGTATACTACCGACAGTTTTATCGAGAGTTAAAAAGGTAACCCAAGCACCAATACCACGAACAGAATTACAAAACTGGTTATATTATCGGGGCGTAGCTAATTATAGAGAAATAGCCCGTGTAGCTGACGGATCGATATCCGTTGCGTCTAAACTTAGCGAGGATGCATCATTTGTTAATGAGGCTTACGAGCTTGTAAATATCTATAATGCCATTGGTAATAGCTCCGATGTGCCGAATTATATTAATAATAAAGCTTTTGCTGATCTCGCAAAGGCGTTAGATACGACAGAAATAATATTTAAAGATGTGCTGTATATCAAGTCGGAGCTGGAATCGGCTGTGACATTCGGTGACTTGGTCTATTTGTATCAGCAATTAGCCCAATCATTAACATTGTCGGGAATCGCCGAAATAATGGATGAGATAAGCTTATCTAAGCACAAAACGACTTGCTACATAAATAATATCAACATAATTGACTGTTTTCTTTTGAAAATAGCGGAGGAAAAATCCAAATGCAAAAAATAATAGGCGTTAAATTTAAAAATGGTTCTAAATCATATTACTTCGATCCACTCGACGAGGTTTTTGTCGAAGGCGATAATGTTATTGTCGAAACTGCTAAAGGCGTGGAATTCGGAACTGTTTCCATTGCTAATAAGGAGATTGATAATAGCGAAATAACACACGAGCTTAAACCTATCATTCGTAAAGCGACCGAAAAGGATAAGCGCCAGGTACTCAAACTTCAATCCCAAAGAACTGAGGCTATGAAGACCACCGTCGAAAAAGCCGAAAAACACGGTTTAAAGCTTAAGGTCGTAGATTGTGAGTATTCCTTTGACGGAAAAAAGGTTACCGTTTATTTTACTGCAGACGGCAGGATCGATTTTAGAGAATTGGTCAAGGACCTTGCAGGTGCGCTCAAGGCAAGGATCGAGCTTAGACAGATATACGAAAGAGATGATATTAAAATTCGTGGTTCAATGGCTCCATGCGGTCGTCCGTGCTGTTGTACAACATACCTACAAGATTACGAAAAGGTTACCATTAAAATGGCTAAAGTCCAAGGCTTATCCTTGAATCCTACTAAAATCAGCGGTATGTGCGGTAAATTGATGTGCTGTTTGAAATACGAAAGCGAATACTATACCGAAACGGCAAAAGAAATGCCAAAGCTCCACGCAAAAATACAAACTCCGGACGGAGAAGGTACGGTCGAACAGCTCGATATGCTTCGCAAGGATGTCGTTGTTAAGATATATAAGGGTGATGGTGATTATTCTTATAATCGCTATAATATATCCGAATTACAGCCGAAAGATGCAGACGACTTCGATCAAGACGACGATGATATTGACGATATCGAAATTAACGACGATAACTAGTAGGCTTTTTGTTCAAAATTAAAAGTATTTGTATGGAAATAATTGAATTTGTAGAAAAAACCAAACAAAGCATAATGGAGCAACTTGCTACCGAAAAGAAGCCCGGCTTGGTTAATCCGTCGGGACCGTCTGCACATGTTGATATGGATTATCCATTGATGCTAAGAGGATTGACTGTTATCAATTTGCATTTGTTGACTATAGCATATTCGGGAACGGTCACTGCAGAGTTGGAGCCTGAAAAAGCGATTGCAGTTATTAAACAAACGGGAGCAAGTGCCGAAAAAGAACTTCTCGAGGCATGCGAAAAAACTAATGTGCTTAAAGGCACGCTTTTTGCAACTGCTCTTTTTGCTTCTTGTTATTTTAGACTTCAAGCAAACGGTGTGGATATAACAGAAAAAGCATTGTCTAAGGAAATCGAAAACCTTGCTTCATTTATTAAACCCGAAAGAGAAACGAAGGGTGCGTTGGTAAGGGAAAGCTTCGATGTTGGCGGTGCGTTGGCTGAGGCTCAATCGGGATATAAGACAGTATTTGATGTTTCTCTTCCTTTATACCGTGAGCTTATAGCCTCGGGCCTCGATAAAGCGGACGTAAATAGAAAAACCTTATTGAAGCTGATTGCAACCATTGACGATACTTGTATGTATACCCGTCAATGCTCATTGGTCGCTGATGCAAAAACTATTGCCGACTATGTATTCAACAATTATAATGCCGAAAATCTCGATGCAATGTGTTCTTATTTTGCAAGAACATCACTATCTACCGGCGGAGCAGGCGATCTTTTAATCCTCACCATATTAGCATATAAAATATTCGGTTGATCATACTAAATAGAAGGAGTAAATTATGAAAATATTGTTAAATCCCGATAAAGAGGTCGTCGAATCTTTAAAAAACAAAATGAAGGAAAATGGCGGATATTGTCCTTGTCGATTGGTTCATAACGAAAATACAAAATGTATTTGTAAGGAATTTCGTGACCAGATTAAGGATAACAGCTTCGAGGGATATTGCCATTGTATGCTGTACTATAAACAAAAATAGTTAATACGGAACAATTTTCGTACACCGATACGATATAAATTGTTCCGTAATTTTATATACATATCAAAAAAATCTGTACAAATGGAAAATAATGTAACATACGAGTTAAGACGAAACATCAATAAGCGGAGAATGATTGTAATCAGACCGTTGCCGGTTATACTGATATTTTTCGTCTTGGGGCTTGTGGCGTGGTTCTTCTGGTATAGATATATTGTATGGATTTATGTGGGGCTTGCAAGTATATTGTTGCTTTTTGGCTTTTTCGGAGTTTTCGATAAACGGCTTATAATCGCTTGTATTGTCGCCATAGTGCTGTCCTTTGAGGGGTTTCTTTACCTATATTCATTTAACAGAAACGATTATATAGAATCGGGCTATTATACAGGTACGGGTGTGGTCGAATCTATATCGAACAGCGGTCAAGTTATCGTCGGTGATGTAGTTTTAGAGGGTAAAAAGCTTAACGGAAATGTTTTGATTACCAACATAGATGCAAAGGTAGGCGATTATATCGGGTTTGGCGGTACTTTGACAACTTTCGAAATAACAGATACATACCAACTGCATCGTATAGCTAAGGGCATATATTACGAGCTTGATATCGATCTTTTCCAATATGAGTTTACCTCTTATAAATCGCCAAGAAATGAAATAGTATCCTTTATCAAAGACGCATTTATTAAAACCACAGATAACGATACTGCAAATTATCTTATGAGTATCATGTTTGGCGAATCGGAATATCTTGATTATGATATCAAATTCAGTTTTACCGCCATCGGTGTCGCACATGTATTCGCTGTATCGGGACTTCATATAGGCGTTTTAAGCTCTGTCCTAACATTTATATGTAAAAAGTTGCGTGTTCCTGCTAAGGTAACACCCTTTGTATTACTTCCCGTCTTTGGCTTTTATGCCTATTTGTGCAATTTTTCTCCATCGGTATTAAGGGCGTCGATAATGTTTTTAATGGCGAGTTTCCTAACAAATTTTAGGGCATGCCCCGATAAAATATCAATTTGGTGCTTTGCCGCTTTCGTGTCTTTGATTTTCAAGCCTGTATGGTTGGGTGATATGAGTTTCTTATTAAGTTATGGTGCTGTGCTTGGTGCATATTTGATATATCCAATAATGAAAAGACCGCTTGAATCACTTGGTAGATTTAAGAAAACAGGCGAGGCACTAATGCTTAATTTATCGATCACAATATCACTGATTCCGATGGGTGCATACTTTTTCTCTTCATTTTCGCCAATGGCAATCGTTGGTAGCTTCTTTATTATTCCGCTGACAAGTGTGGCATATGTGCTTACATTTATCTGTATACCTATTTCGGCATTGACCTTATTAGTAAAGCCTTTTGCTATCGCTGCAAGATATATTGTGTTACTTTCTTCGTATATTGCTAACACATTATCCAAACCGAGGTTGTCATTTAATCTTACATTTTCTGAAGGAGGCTTGCCGTTTTGGTACTCCGCATTAGTCATCTTTTCCGACTATTGCTCCCTAAACTATCTCAAAAAGGGCTTACTCTGCACCTGTCTAATAGCCCTTGCATTCATTGTATAGCCTCACATACCATATTCTTACACTAAGTATGATACGACGTTCGCACATGGTTGTTGACAATAAAATAATCAGTTAATTTTCATACATAGATCATTATAATCTTAATCCCGTTGTTTACAATCTAAATTGCTTGAGCCTATAATAAGAATAAAGACGGAATTGATCTATGTTCGTGTTCATTCACCTATTATTTGAAGGTATATTACTATGAATATGGATATAATAAATAATCTATCGGCAAAATTAAACGGTTTGTCGGTCAATAACTTGTAAAAAATACGGAGGAAATAATATGGCTACGATTACACCTATTGTTGGAATGTGTTCTACCACAAAAAAAGAAGTGGGGTTTCAATTCGTTCAAGAAGGGAACAAGCTCGTTGCAAAAGGCTCATTTCGGGCTTATGGCGGAAATGAATCAAGTGCAACAAATGTTTCCGGCGAATTTTATACGGCATCCACATTTAGATGCACATGCGGAAATAATCATTTATATCAATGCTGTTCGTGTGGAAAGTTCATATGCTATGACGGCTCGACACAGTCTAAGGCAGTTTGTCCGAACTGCGGTAAAAAGGACAGTCTTCCCAATGCTACAGTCCAAGGTCGTATAATGTGTAGCGGTAGTGGCTCAGTTGGTAGCGCAGATATAATACTTGCAATCGATGTATCTGGCAGTATGTATGGATCCCGTCTTGAAACTGTAAAAAAAGCCGCAATTGAGGATTTTATAAAAAAGTACAGCCAAAGCTGCCGTATGGCTCTCATATCATTTGAATCAGATGTTGTTGTTCAGTCACCTCTAACCACTGACCTCAAAAAAATAGAACTGCTTATAAATAAGCTTTTACCCGGCGGTGGCACGACTTCACCCCTTGATACGGTTTTAAGTGATCAATGCTTTAGTGATTTTTTGAATGCATCTAATAACCGTTATCTTGTAATACTTACCGACGGAGACTGGTTTGGTTCCAAAAGCGTGCATATTGCACAAGCAAATAAAATCAAAGCAAAAGGAGTAAAAATTCTTACTATCGGTTGTTCCGGTGCCGATAAACATTTCCTCAAAAAAATATCATCACCGGACGGCTCTATAACAACCAAAGATTCCGGTATAAGAAACGCATTCGCAACGATCGCAAAAAAATCCTCGCAGTAACAATTGACATATATGGGAAAAACTTGTATTAGCAAATAAAAAAGTATGCCGAATAGACATACTTTTTTATTTGTATTTATGCGTTTTGAGTGTCGTTTGACAATACACGCTTGAGGAATTCTTTTGTACGCTCCTCTTTTGGATTAGTGAATATCACTTCGGGAGTGTCGTCCTCGACTATTACGCCCTGATCCATAAACAGTACCCTTGTCGCAACATCTTGTGCAAAACCCATTTCATGAGTTACCACAAGCATAGTCAAGCCCGAACCTGCAAGTTCTCTCATTATATCCAAAACCTCGCCGACCATTTCAGGGTCCAATGCTGATGTAGGCTCGTCAAAAAGAAGGATCTCGGGTTGCATTGCCAACGCTCGAGCTATAGCAACTCTTTGCTTTTGTCCGCCCGATAATTGATGCGGTTTTGCATTGACATATTCGCCCATACCGACCATTTCTAAATATTTGAGTGCGTTTTCTTCAGCCTCTTGCTTAGACTTTTTAAGTACCTTGGTCTGTCCTATTATACAGTTTTTTAGAACAGTCATATTGTTGAACAAGTTAAAAGATTGGAATACCATTCCCACCTTGGTTCGGAAAAGTGCACGATCATGGATGGTGTCAATATTATCACCACGATATGATATTGAACCTGTCGTAATATCTTCGAACTTGTTTATACAGCGTAAAAGGGTAGACTTACCGCTACCGGACGAGCCGATTATGCAAATCACCTCGCCGGTTCTAACCTTAAAGTCGATATCATTCAAAACCTCGTGGTCACCAAAGACCTTACCTACATGCTCGACCTCTATAATATATTCGCTATCATTAATCCGTTCGTTATTAATTGTTTCGTTCATAATTACTCCTTACCAACCTCGTTGGTGATAGCTATGGATTCGGCGTCCATATTGCCCGATCCCTTAATAACATAGTTTTTACTGCCGGCAAGCTTGCGCTCGATCAATAAAAGGATCCTACTGATACCAAAGGTCAAAATAAAGTAGATGATCGCCGCTAATAAATAGGTTTCAAATACCAAATAGTTATTAGCAGCTATATCCTTAGTAACAAAGAACAGCTCGGCAAAACCAATAACATTCAATACAGACGTATCCTTAATGTTGATTATAAACTCGTTTGCAACGGATGGTAGAATATTACGCATGACTTGGGGAATTACTACATATACCATTGTTTGGAAATGGCTCATTCCAATTGCCTCTGCTCCCTCAAATTGTCCCTTGTCTATTGAGATTATACCACCTCTTACGATCTCAGCCATATACGCTCCGGTATTTATGCTGACGATAAACAAAGCAGACACGGTTACATCAAGTGTTTTACCACCCGAAAGAGCAGCATAGCCCCAATAGATGACCATAGCTTGTACCATCATAGGAGTGCCTCTAAACACCTCGACATATGCACCTATAATAAAATCAACAATCTTCTTAAATACTCTACCGACCTTATTGTGCGGACTAACAGGATAGGTACGAATAACACCAACTATTAAGCCAATCAAGAGTCCCATAATGGTACCTACTATCGACACCAATAATGTTAAACCGATACCTCTAAGAACCTGTTGAATATATAATTTTTCCGAAAATATCCCTTTTACTACTTCAAAAAAATCCATTGTACTATCCTACATACTTTGTACTCAATTCAGTTGCTTCTTCCATTAATGCTAGTCTTTCTTCAGTAGAAATTGTTGCTAAAACTTGATTTATAACATCTTTATATGCGCTACCCTTCTTAAGTCCAATAGCGATAGCAGTATCTTCATCGCTTGCGATAAAGCCTGTTGTATTGTTCTTAAGTGGAATATATGTAAAATCGCTATTTGCAGCACAATCAGCCTTTGCACCCGGTTCTTCCGCAATATAGCCGTCAATTGCCTTTGACTTGAGCGCATTTATCATAAGCGGGAAGGTATCCAAAGAGGTTTGTACAGAGATACCGTGAGAAGCTCCTTGATCTTTAAGTGCGGTTTCGTGGAATGTTCCTTGTTGAGCAACAAGTTTAGCTCCATTAAAATCATCAAGATTTTCAGCAGATGCAAAAGCACCGTCTTTTCTTACAACGATTACAAGATCACCGTTATAATAAACATCGGTAAAATCGATCGATTTCATTCTTTCTTCTGTCGGTGACATACCTGCAATGATAAAGTCCAATGTACCCGATTTAACTGCGGGAATCAAAGCATTGAATTCATATTTATAAACTCTCAATTCCTTACCAAGTGCTTCGGCGACCTTTTTAGCTATCATTATATCATAGCCACCGGCATAGCCATAGCCATTATCGATTTTAACTGCACCATCATCAGCGGTGGGTTGTGTCCAGTTATATGGAGCATATCCACACTCTAAGCCTACGCTGATATAGTCTTTTTCGCTTTCTTCGTTATTGCAAGCGGTCAAGCAACTAACGACGGATAAAACGAGAACAAGAATTAATACGATAGAAATTAATTTTTTCATTTTTATTTCCTCTCAAATGGTATTTCTATATAATAGGCATCAAAAAACCGTGATTCGAGCGTATCAAATCACGGTCAAGATAACCACAAAATAGATAGCACTCCACATTTTTAGATGCGACAGTATAAGACATATTATATCTTATCCCAGCAAAACGAGTTTTGACATACTCGTCAAACTTCGGCGACCTCTCCTTTCGGTTAACCGCAATCGTCAAGACAGTTAACTTACTGATATCGGACGCACCTCTATCATAGATGTTTATATTCTAACAACATTCAGGGCATTTAGTCAACAATTTTAGCTATGTTTGTTAAAAAATGTTTAAAAAGTGATAAAAGGATATAATGAATGCAGTCATAAATGGTATATCAATATAGATTGTTGTCCGCAAGATACAAAATTATTCTTTTGTTACCGTCCAAGATACTGCAAGGCTTTGCCTTGCACTGCTTAGGCAGTTCGACTTCGCTTGAGTATAACTGGACGGAAACAATCTCAGTATGACGGCGAACACTCCATTATTTATATCGATCGTCAATCACGGAAAGTAAAAAACTTATTTTGTGTGGAGATAGATAAGCTGACCGTCGTGAAGACGTGATTCTTCAGCACAGATACCCATTAAATGGCTTTCTATGGATGATTCGAGCGAAGTGCGTTCATCTGCTACGCCGGATATCATACCATATAGACTATTAATTATACCTGCATCACCGCCACCATGAGCATGTCCACCCTCGTTCAAGTCAACTAATGCAATCTTTTCAGATGGTAGACCAAAGGGCTTGATCTCGATAAATTGATGCTCCTCATCAAGAATTATTTCACCGGCTGTGCCAAAGAATGTCATAATTCTTCCGCCGTTTTGAGTGAAGGCAGTCATTATCAACGAGGCTTTAACTCCGTTTTCAAATACGACATTGGTCAACTGATGATCAACGGCATCATTATCACATGCAAATACACATCTTCCGTATGGACCGTTTATCAGTGCATCCGTCAAAGCTTCTTCTGTAAGCGGATATACGCTCGTCAGATGGGTTTGTGGCCATATATCGGCGGCGCAGCCTCTCTTTTTCCAATCGTCTATATAAATTCGCTTAGCACTATATGCACAGCTATCCTTGAATTGACAATCTAAACAGCGTTTAGCCGATCCTTTGGGGGCATTTTCCGATTTAAAGAAAACAAGATCGCCGACTGAAGATACACTCTTACATTTTGATCTAGCATAATATTGTAAAAGATCGAGGTCATGACAACATTTAGCGATGATCATTGGTGCGGTGTCCTCTACTCTACGCCAATTACCACGAACATAACTATGTGCTTGATGCCAATAATTGACTTGCTCTAATGCCTGTATAGCAACCAATTTTCCAATTCTGCCCTCATCTATCAATTCTGCCACCTTAATAAATGCAGGTGCATAGCGGAGAACATGACAAACTATGACTTTACCGCCATACTTACGCTGAGCATCAAGTAGCTCATAGCATTCTTCCTTTTGGGATGTAATGGGTTTTTCAAGCAAAATGTCATATCCAAGACTTAACGCCTTAACACATTGGCGAACATGGTCTTGATCCATTGTAGTTATCAAAAGGACATCAGCCCTTCTTTTCTCGAAGAAATCTTCTTCGTTTTGAAAACAATTAGCTTCATCCACGCAAAAACGATCTTTATACTTATTTAGTTTGAATGAATCGATCTCGCATAGTGATACTATTTTAAACCTTTTTTTGTCTTCATCGATCAATGCTCCATACGATTCGGCACCACGCTGACCGCATCCAAGTATTGCAACAGCATATGTTCTGTTTTGCATAATTCACCTCGTGTTTCATTAAATAACTTATAGTTGCAATTATTAGTTATTTCTATAATTAACTCTTTGTTCTTTGATGAATAGCTGTAGATAAAACAACTCTCCTATGGTCTGATGTTGGATTATCAAATCTAAACTTGATCAACTCATATATCGCCATTGCAAACTCAGAGTAATCTATCAAAACTGTAGATATTTGTTTAAGTCCTAAAATGTTTTCGCATAAACCGTCAAATCCGACTAAATGCAGATCGGGAAACGCTTTACGAACATCTACAACAATATCGTCAAGTTTATTGAGTATCTTATACGCCATAACATCATCATAAAAGAATATACTTCGATATCCGTTATTGATATAGTCAAGTAGCGTTCTTATATCGTCGGTACTCTCATTAAAATAGATTATATCAGTTATTCCAAGTGAATTCAAAGCATTTTTGAAATAAGCGCATCTTAAATCGGATAAATAATAATCGAGTCCAACAAACAAAAACTTATTCGCTTTATGAATACCCCAAAGATATCTCGCAACCTGCTCACAGCTCATTTCTTCGTTAACAGTGACAACATCGGTATCGATATTCATCATATCGCAACCAACGGTAATTATTCTTATGTTATTAATCTTTGCATATTCCATTGCTTCTCGAGAGAATACTCTATGGGTAATTACCATATCAACACGCTGAAGAATACATTGCTTAATGGTAGACATCGCATCGTCACGCTCGAAAAGTATCTGTATATCGTATTCGTTGTTTTGTTCAAAGATCTTAATAAGCCTATCACAAAGAATGGAAAAATATAGGTTCGTAAGCTCACTAACAAGAACAGCAACAACCGCTTTCTCCCCCCCTATTTTTAGTCGTTGAGCGGGAACATTTGGCAAATAACCGAGTTCTATCGCTTTTTGCCTTATCATTTGTTTAGTGCTTTTTGAAATATCAGAAAAATCACGCAAAGCGTGAGATACGGTGTTAATTGAAACACCGCACTCGTTCGCTATTGTTTTCATGCTAACATTCTTCTTTCCCATAATTAAATAACATCGCCAGAAACAGGATCGAATATATAAATATCGTTAAATTGTAACGAAACAGTTATCTTATCGTGAAGAGTTATTTTTTCCTTAGCATCTATCTTGCCGACCATATCTTTGCCACAATAATCGAAATGAATATTATATTCAGCGCCTAAAAGCTCGCAAACAGTTGGAGTCAATGTAACGGCATTATCATATGATTTATTTGGATCATACTTTTGGATACTAATTCTTTCGGGGCGGATTCCAATGCAAAGATTGCGGTTACCCTCTCTAAAGGAATGGATTTCATCAAGCTTTTTAGTTGCAATAGAGCGCGTCAACTCATATGGATCGACATTGTCTTCCTTTGCAAATAACTTTTTGATCTTAGCGACCAACGATGTTTTCGGCTCTTCCTTCTTTCTGTAATCCTTACCCGATTCGGTAGCAGAAAGAATTTTAAGAACGCTCTCGTGCGCACTCTTATCAAAGTTACCCAATAATTTTTCAAATGCTTCTTGTTTAGATTGGTAGAATGCGTCGTATCTATCCTTAAACTCTTGGTCTGTAGGAATGGTAATAGCGTCATTATACAGCACATTATTTTCTCTATCGTACTTCATATCAAAGAAGTTCATTGACGGAGAACCGATAAATTTGGCTACAAAAACATTACAGGGATCGTTGTAGATTTCATCGGGTGTACCTATCTGCTGAATAAATCCACGGGACATAACAACTATTCTTGTTGCCATTGTCATTGCTTCGGTTTGGTCGTGGGTGACATAAATTGTGGTGGCATTTATCTTATTATGAAGCTTAACTATTTCACTTCGCATAGTAAGTCTTAACTTCGCATCAAGATTGGATAACGGCTCGTCCATCATAAATACCGGTACATTTTTGACAATAGCACGACCTAAGGCAACACGCTGCATTTGTCCGCCTGAAAGCTCCTTAGGTATCTTATCGAGATATGGAGTAAGATCGAGAGTTTGAGCCGTTTCAAACACCTTAACTCTTATTTCGTAATCGGTCATTTTACGGTATACGATCTTACGCTCTCCGTTTTCGTCCAACTCGCAAAATTCTTCGTCAAGTTTGACACCGTCGTTTTTAACTTTAACAAGTTCTTCGTCACGCTTAGATCTAACGCCAAGTATGAATTGCTCCAAAAATCCCTTTGCATCTGCTTTAAGCTGTTCCTCAGACATTTTTGAATGAGCATAATCGGAATTGAGCCAACTACCTGCATATAGAGATATATTCAGCACCGAAGCCAATTCTTCATTGCTCTTTTTTTGCTTATTTGCATCGATAATAGCCTGTGCTATAGCATCTGCAGAGCACGATGCAATCACCCTTTCAAGGTCACTTACAGCCGTCAATACCTCATTTGTAATAGGGAACGGATACTTATTAATGGTAAGAGGAAACGCTATATTATCATAGACATTCATTTGAGGATAAAGGGCGTAGCTTTGGAATACTATCGCCATTTTACGATCCTTACTTTCTTTATAGTTAATAAGCTCATTTTCCATGAAAATATCACCTGAGGTAACATCTTCAAGACCTGCTATCATTCTAAGTGTGGTAGACTTACCGCATCCCGACGGTCCGACGATAACTATAAAATCGTTCTTATCGACATCGAGATTAAAATCATACACTGCCTTTTCGCCATTTGGATAAACCTTTTCTACGTTTTTTAGTGATAAAAATGTGTTATTCTCCATAATCATCCTTTAACTCCGGTGGACGCAAGACCATCGATCATTTTATCTTGCGTTATAATAAATATAATTATGATCGGTATAAGTGCAAATACACTTGTTGCCATCGCTACACCTGTTGCACCCCATGCAGAACCGCCCGTATAACCTGTAAGTGCTACAGTTACTGTATTCCAATATGAGTTACCTCCCGATAGCAGTAATTGTGGCCAAGTTAGGGAGTTCCAGCTACCTGTAAATGCAAATAATACGATAAGCATTATTGTGGATTTAGCAAGCGGACAAATTATACGCCTAAATATAGTCATATTACTTGCACCGTCCGAACGGGCACTCTCTACTATGTCCTTAGGTATGGACATAAAGAAGTTTCGCATCAGAAGCATATTGAATATACCGGTGCATCCGGGTACTACCAACCAAAAATAAATATAGGCGTAGGTCGCTGCATTGCTTTCGATCTTTAATGCATTTCTTACTGCTGCAAATATCGCATAAGACGGTGCGGTTCCCAAAATAGCAGGGACAGCCATCCAAAGTAATGAGAACTTCAAGATAAAGTTCTTGCCTTTAAATCTAAGAAATACTAATGCATATGCGGTTAGTAGGTCTACGATCACTGTCAATGCAACATTCGCAATGGTGGACCACAATGAGTTTAACATCCATATTGGCATATTGTCAATCTTTCCTTCACGAACTATAAATCCTGTATAGTGCTTGAGCGTCCACTCACTCCACGATGACGGGAATATCTTTTGCGGTGCTGCTTGAAGATCGTAATCTGACTTGAACGATGTACCAAACATATAAATGAGAGGGAATGCCCAAAGTATGGATACTATCAACAAAACAATGAATGCAGTGCGTTTTTCACGACGCTTAGTCAATTCCGACTTAGTATACTTGCGTTTTTCATTATTCATTATCGATACCTCCCATAATAGAACTTTCTTGAGATACGCTTCCCAACTCGGCACGCTTCACAACGAAGCGATTACAAGCATCAGCATGTGTAGTGCGTCCTCTGCGTTCAGATGTGACTGCTCGCTGAATTATACTGAACACCATTACTATCAAACCGAAAACGATTGCGGCGGCACATAGATATCCTGTCTTTTTAGAATAAGCGATACCGCCCATCAAATAGGTCTGTATAAACATCATAGGCGAAACAAATATATCTTGGTTCTCCATGGTATTCAACATATACGGTTGAGCGTATAGATTTAAATAACCTATTAAGGTATTGAACAAACAGATCATTACCGATGAACGAATGTTGGGCAAGGTTACATACAATATGCGATGCAGTTTGCCACCTCCGTCCATTTCACATGCCTCATATAGCGGTTGAGGAACATCTCTCAATGCTCCCGAGAAAATGACAAAGTTGGTACCTGTCTGCCACCATATACTGGCTATTAACATTACTACCCATCTTAAGGTATCACCATCCCACGGTTTACCGCCTAACCAGTCTATATTGACACCAAAAAGCGCATTTATAAGACCGGAGCTATCACTCTTAAACATATTACCGAAAATAATACCTACGATCGTCAAAGATACAACGCTCGGTAAATAGATGATTGCACGGAATAATTTATATCCCGGGGGCTGTTTATTTATATAATAAGCCAAAATAAGAGGAATTATTATCAATAGCGGTACCGCTACAATGTCAAATAAAAACATCGTTAGAAAAGAATCCCAAAACGAAAGCGAAATAGCGTTACTGAAATCGAAAAGATCCTTATAATTCTGCAATCCAATAAATGAATCCGGCGATGAACCATACGGATTGTAGTTCATAAAGCTAAAAACAAAGCCCGCTATGACAGGTATAAGTGTAAACACTATAAATATTATCAAAAACGGGCTCATTAACAGGAGCGCAAGAAGCGTTTCCCTCCTCTTGCGTGCCTTTTGCTGATTAATTTTTTGTTCTAAATCTATCTCCATAATATCACCGAGGATCAGCCGAAGAATCCTATTTGATTATTAACGGCGTCTTGCTTGCTCTTGATAACCTTAGCATCATCATTCTTGTCGTAGCTTCCACTTAATGTCTTAGTGTTAACGGTTTCAGAGAACATTGATTTGATATTATTTATAACAGCTGAATAATACGGTGTTACACCTACACATGTAAAGTCATTAATATCGGGATAGAAGTTACCAATAAAGTTAGTTACATACGAATTGCTCTTATATGTATCGGATGCATTAATAACCTTAGATACGCTTACATGACCGGCTTGTGCCCAATCTGCTCCTGCGGTTGCATCGGTGGTAAACCACTTGATGAACTCTAATACTGCTGCTTGCTTGGTAACATCGGTAACAGACTTACTCATTGCGAAAAAGTGAGAGTCACCAAAGATAGTATTTTTTTGAGAATTGTCACTCATTGCAAACCAGCCTGAGAAGCTCGCTCCGCCCAATACTTCATTGAATAATGTAGTCTTATCGATGCCCTTTTGCTCCGCATACTTATTTACTAATCCGTCCATTGACCAAGGATCGGTAAAGTAGAATAATCTTTGACCTTTCATGAAGTTGTTGAGGTTATCACTCGAAGATGCGTTGTATGAAGCATATCTGAGATTGATTATCTCTCTTATAGATTCGCTTGCATTTATAAATGCATTACGGTTGGTCTCATTATCATACCAATCGGTCATTAGTGTCTTTGTATCATATAAAGTTGCACCATTTTGAAGTATTGCACTCATAAACACATAGTTTGCAAAATAATCGGCACCTGTACTCCAAGCAATAGGTGTATTACCGCCGGTAACCTCCATATACTTTTTACAAACTGCAAGCAACTCTTCACGGTTAGTAGGTAAGCTCATACCTGTCTTAGCAAGTTCTGCCTTGTTATAGAATAGTACATGAGTTTGACCGTCGATAGGAACACTGTACAGTTTATCTGTACCAAGATTCATATACTGTGCAAGACCGTCTGCATAATCAGAGGGATCGATCTTAATGCCCGACTTTTCGATAATATTATCTAATGGTTGTATATATCCTGCCTCTTGGAAGCTCTTATGGGACTTTTGGTGGGACATGATAATATCGGGAGGATTGTTATTGTTCTCGATTTTGTTTGCAACTGTCGTCTCATAAACACCTTGAGCCGTGTGAGTAACATTGATGGATATTTTACCATCATAAATCATATTAAATCTTGCAATAATAGCATCGAATGCAGATGTATCGTCACCGTTAACAACGGTTTCGAGTCTAATTGTTGTGTTTTTAAAGATCACATTTCCATTATCATCGAAATTCAATTCTCCGGTGGTCGGTACTACATTTTCATCCGGGGTATTTCCATCACAAGCAACGCATGCAAATACCGTTACAAGGCACATGATAAAAGCTATGATCGTTAGTAAAAATTTTCTTTTCATAATCTTGTAAAGCTCCTAGTTGTATTAATCATTTTTATATAGACGGATAACGAAACCGCCCTTAGATTGCATTGTAAATGTCTTTTTGTCGTTCTTAGTGACCGTGATGGTCTCTTTGACAATTTTACCTGAATCAGGATCATCATTATAAACCTCTGCAACATATTCGCCGTCGTCTAAGAAGGAGAAGTCAACAGTGATATCTTGCTTAACGAGAGAGTTTGCGCCACCTACGAACCAATATTTTCCTGCCTTAACTGCAGCACTGTAATAGTAATCGAGCTTACCGCCTAAGAATACAGTCTTTTCATGAACGGAAGGAATGCTCTTATAGAGACTGTAAATATCCGATTCTCTGTATGCCTTAGCATAGTCTGCCATAGAGGGAGCGCCCGATTCGAAAAGCACTGCCAACGCCATTTGGTGACCCTTGGTAATATTGTTACTCAACGGATTTACTACAGGTGTAAAGTCGGACGGTCCTACTACATTTCTAATGAGAAGCTGATTAACTGTAACGTTTGCACCAACTCCATAAAATTCGTTACCGTAGATACCTTCACGATTGATTACATTGGGATAAACTACTCTCTCTCCAGTAGGCTTATTGGATCCGTGACAATTAACTACCATTTTACGCTTAGCACATTCTTGATAAATAGACTCGTACCACTTAATGGTACCTATATCCTCGCCTTGGTGCGATTGATCGGTTGCATTTTGTCCATCAAAGAAGTCTATCTTGATACCTGCAATGCCCCATTTTTGCCATAGATCGAGTTTAGTTTTTAAGATTTCGATATTACCGTTACCAAAATCAGTCAACGCATTACACCATACCAATACTTTGACGCCTGATCTTTCAGCCTCTTGCATAAATCCTACAAAGCTGCTTTCATTAAAGTTTCCATTCCAGCCACCGTCTAAGATAACATACTTCCAGCCCATTTCCTTAGCTAACTGAACATACTCTCTATGAAGATTATAGTCATCTTGTCCACGCTTACCGTTATAGATAAGCCAGTTCCAAGCGGTAACGCCGGGCTCAACCCAATCGTAATTATAAATTGCTTGCTCTTCTGCGGAAAGCTCATCATAATTATCAGGCTTCCAATACAGTTCGGTATAATCTTCTTCACCACTATAATAAACCTTTTCGGCAAGCTCAGATTCTTGAACTGTCTTCATATCTCCTACGATACCTACACGCCACGGGGAGGAGAAGGGATAGGATACCTTATTATCGTCAACTGTAATACCTGCAGGAGTATGCTCTGTTTTAAGAACAGATTCGCCCTCGGCTCCTTCGGGAACTTTGAGGAATGAACCGTAGAAATTGCTACCTATAAGCTCTGATTCGGTGATTAATGAATAGAACGATGTGCCGGGAATTTCATAAATAAATGGCATTGCGATATACTGTGCCGAATTAAGATCGGGAATATATCTCTTTTGATAGAACACCTCGTACGAGAAGAAATCTCCTGTTGACTTATTGGTAACATACTCTTGTGCCCACATATTTGCTTCATCGGGGAATGCAAATTCTGTCTTTTCATTAACAACGGTCATAACACCTTCGCTTCCGTCTATCTTACGCACATTGTATCTAAATGCATAACCGTCGTCATATGCACGAACAACTATATCATAATAGAAGGACCAAGCCTTGAATGTAACTACGGTTTCGTTGCACTCGTAATCTACATGATCGGTCTTACCGCTGATGTTATCATAAGATCCCTTGATCTTTCTTGTGCTTTGTTTTTGAATATTAATAAAGCTAAAGTCATCTTCAGCTATTTCCAAACCAAGTGCAGATTCGCCAATAACGACAGTATCGTCCTTTTTTACTTGATATGTCAAATTGTTATATGGGTCTTGTATTAGATCAATAGAAATACTTCCATCGGGAGATTTAATGGTCCATTCGCCCTTGTTAACGAGGACATCTTCATCGGTTTGCTGTGAGCATGCAACAAAGCATGTTAACACCAAAGTGCACAGCATTACTAATATGATTGCCAAGCTTATTCTTTTTTTCATATTTCAGCCCTCCATTAAGCAAGCAATCCGCCCACTTGTGAATATAGATTGTTTAATTTGGTATCGACATCATCTCTTGAACCATTCTTATCATTTAAGAAAGGTACTATTACATTTTCGGAAGCAACAGCATTGATGATATACTTTGTGTTTGCCATACCTGGAAGTGTCCATAGATCTTCAGGTCTATAAACTGTCTTCATCAGCTTAATGACTGCATTATCGGAATTCTTATACGCATCGACCTCGGCAGTTCCCTTATGTACAGGCACAAAGCCTTGATCGGCAAATAAGTATGCGTGCTTTGATAAGTAGTCTGCAAATACTGCGGATGCACACATCTTTACAGGGTCAGCAATAACATTGGTTGCACCATTATAGAAAGCTACACCCAATGTATACGCAGGGATACGCCTGCTTGCTTCATCTGTTGCATCGGTAAACAATCCACTTAACGACATTACACCGAGATTATTGTTATTTAGTATAACATTCTCGGCACCTGTCCAAGATAACATACCCATAAGAGCGTCTCCATTAGCAACAGTTCTTGCGATATTGTCGGAATAAATATCGTATGCCGTACCGCCATTAAGTCCGTTAGCACCAAACAGATCATAAATATTGGTCAGTGCAGTCTTTGCGTTTGCCAAGCCTTCATCTGTTTTCCAAACGGTAGTATGGATCTCGTTTTCGTATGTAAAGTAGTCAGCGTTATTCTGAGCAAAGGCTGTCCAGCTCGAACATTCCTTAAATTGCCAACCATTGGTTGTCAAGATCGACTTAAATGAATTATTGGATGATTCTCCCTTGGCTGCATTTTGAAGGACTGCAGATAATTCACTATAGTTAGTGGGGAGTCCGTTTGGACTATACTTCGACATTAATGTCTTATTATAAACCATATAAGGAACAACTGCGGCAAACGGAGTTTGAAGCATTACGCCCTTTGACATAGATTCCCTAATAGCACCTGTGTAATAGTCGTCGGGATTAACATCGATACCTGCAAGTGAGTAGATATCTGCAATTGGATAGTAAGTCGTATAGCATCTCATAAGCTCGGACGATTGTTGTATTCTAACAAATACATCCGCCTGTTGTGTAAGAGGACCAACGGTAACAGAGATCTTACCGTCATATTCTTTATTGAATGCTTCAACGATAGGATCTAATAAGGAATTACTGAATCCACCGCATCCGTTCCATACATATACAGAAATATTTTCATACTTAATCGATCCGTCGACATTTAGAGGAATGTTGACGGTATATTCAAATTTTGCATGCAATGTAGTAGCATTCTCTACTGTATCACTTTCAAAATTCCAAGGCATTGTCAAAGCCTCATCATGATACCAGCCTGTTAGTTCCATACCAAAACGGTCCTTAGCAGGAATATATTTTTTATTAATCGTAGAGCCCTTTTCGATCTCTATAACTTTATTAGCAGCGCCCGAATAGCCAAAATCAAATGTTACTGTGGTTATACCTGGCTTTTCCTTCCAGCCTGCATATAAAGTCATGTCGGATCTAATTTTTGTATCAAAATCAAATCTTTCGGTACAATCGGCATCGAGATACCAGCCTTGAATATTATAGCCATCTCGTGATGCCTTCCAGTCTATAGCTGTGATACCTGACTGATAGTTTTGAACACGCTTCTCAGCTCCTTCATAGTTTAAGTCATATGTGACATTATAGCTTGCCTTAGTGTTGTTATCATTACAAGCGGTCAATACAGACACTGCTCCGATGATCATGGCAAGACATAATGCTATTGAAATCAATTTAATGAGAGTCTTAGTCATGCGATCCTCCATAATAGTAATTGAAGCCACCATTAATTTCGGTGACGATATTTTTTTATTCTTTCATAAAAAACAAACTACTTAATAATAATATCATATCGGTCACGAGTCATTATCAATCATCAATAAAGACTATACCGTTATTAACAAACTTATATTCAGTCAACTAACTGCGATAATTATTTATGATGCACCTTATTTAGTGTCCGTGCAAGGTCAAAATTGATTTGTAAATAGTTTCGCCATAGCGACGTTTTTTCACGCCGCTATGGTGTTAATGAACTATTAATTAGCTGTTTATACGGAATCCTGTCCGTATCGATCAAATTATAAAAAGTTTTTGAATTCAATAATCAATATTTTTAAGCTTATTCAACAGAATTGGACCAAGAGATATTGCTGAATTTACCTGCGATCTGGTTGTGCCATTGAATGGTTACAGGAGCATTCCAATGAGCAATGCTTGTTACACCATCAGACGTCTTTGCGCTATCTGCACTTTGTGTAACTGTTCTTGTAAATACCTGTTCGGGATTAGCGATAGATTGTATCTTCATGGTAATCTCTGCATAATCCTCGTGTAGCTTACGGGTAATGGTGAATCTAAAGCCCTTAGATGCATCACAGTCGCTACCCGGTTCAGCCCATTGATGAGGATCTTTTAGACCAGGCGAATTGAGCAATAGCTTATTAAAAGCGCCACCATTATAGTCTACACCGAATTGGATGCCACCGTCAGCATAATAGAATCTATTACGAAGTTCAAGTCTCATTCTTGTATCGTTATCACCGTTGGTTCCGCTTGTATATTCATAATCGAATTGATATGTGAAGTCACCGTCAAACCATACATAGTTAGAGGTCATACCATCATTGAAGCCTTTGCCCTCTGCGGTGAAGTCATAGCTGAGTCCCTTTTCTTCTGAATACTCATAAGATGTAAAGTTACAGTTATTAGTATTTAAGGAAGCGCTTGCCCAACTGTCGGGAATATAACTTGTATTAACATCCTTACCATTATGGGTAAGCTCGTTTACCTTTGCCATAACCTGATCCTTACCGCTAAAGTAAGAAATCTTAGAAACGCTGAGGTTAGAACCACCTGCACCAAAGAACAATCCGGGGATAGTATCCTTATCTGCATAGTATTTATTAGTTGTCATCATAACATATTGGTCATTCCAAAAGTTGATGAAGTAATCACCTACACGAACGATAGCGATCTTATGTACATTGGGATTTTCGTTTGCACTCAAGCCTCTATTTCCTTTTAGCTGCCATGAGAAGATAACATTTAACCATTCTTCACCTTCCTGAAGTGTCCATTGTCCGCCATTGTTAGCAGCAAATAAGGATGTATCAAAGTCGGTAAATTTATAGTCAAATCCGCCCCAGTTAGATACACTGGATGATAACCATCTCTTAGTGTCATTCTCGATAAAGTGAGCCATGCCCGGTACACCGCTATTTACATCGTACTCAGCCTCTGCATAGTAGTATTTACTCGGGTCGATGTTGAAAACAAGTGTCTGAAAACCATATGTAGTAAGAGTCAACTTTTGATCTGCATCATCTACATATTGATCTACAAACTCCCAAGTATTATCTTGACGGAGAACTAAATCACGCCAAATTTTAACTGTAACGATCTTAGTAGTAACTAATTCTGCATTCACGGTGTCCTTAGATGTGTACTTGATTTGATATTCACCTTTTTTACCTATGAAGCTACCATCTTTTAATTCACCCTCATCGCCAATTAATTCGATATCGATATTAGAAGTAATGTCTACGCCGTCACCGGTCTTAGCCAAAGCACGAGGAAGTTCGACAGCCTTATCAACTACGCCATTGATAATACCACCCTCTGCTGTTTCTTCAAAGCCTGACATTTCAAGGAAACTCATTACAGGAGCAGATCTTTCAATATTAACTGTGAAGGAATCGGATTTACCTGCTGCACTTACGGTAACGGTTACTTGTCCGATTGCCTTAGCAGTGATCTTTAAACCATCGACAGAAACGATGTTTTCAGGATCACAAGCGATTTCAACAGGAGTTTTCTCTACACTATAGTGTTCTGCGGGAGCAAATGCAAGCTCTATTTCACGAACAACGCTCCAATCATTCCAAAGAGTCTCTAATGCTTCCTTATTGGTGATCGAAATGGATTCGAGAGCAGGACGAACAATTATTTCTACTGTATCGGAACGATTACCTGCACTAACTGTGATGGTTGCAGTACCAATTGCCTTAGCGGTAAGCGTTGCCTTATCTTCGCCAACCTCAACAATAGAGCTGTCGCTTGATACTACTGTATACTCGGGCTTATTTGTGTTGTAATACTCGGGCTTAAAGTTAATGCTGATAGTTCTTGTAGCATCACCAAGTATCCATACCTTTTGGAGATCCTCTTTATTAGAAATCTCAATACCACGCAAGTAAGGTATAACTGAGATAGATACGCTATCGCTGATTTCATTACCGTCATCAAGTGTTGCCTTTACGGTAATGGTAGCTGTTCCTTGTCCTTCTGCGGTAAGAGTCTTATTGTCATCTCCTACAGCTACTACGCCACTGTCAGAGGTCTCTACTGAATAGGGGAGTCCTTCTGCTTGTGCTTCGCCAAGAACGAATGCTACCTCCAACTCACGAGCTGCGGATCCTTCAACCCACTCTGCCGTGAGGTCTTGCTTATTTGTTATGGTAATCGCTAACTTATCAGCTTCGCCACATCCTACAACGGATAAAGCAACTATGAGAACCATTATAATGACCATAACGATTAAAAATGATCTTCTCTTCATACTATTCCTCCTAAAATATTTGAGCGATAAATCACTCTTGATACTATAAGTGTATAGTAAAATTGCATTAACTTCAATACATTAATTTTTCAAACCTTGCATTAAGTTTAATGTAGTCCATATATTAAATATTATTTATTTTAATCATTTTCGCTTGAAGTATTTATGAATATAAAAATCAATCGGAAGATAATGTAATTTAATGTAATTAAGAGCAAATTTAAATTTCAAAAAACAGTATTTTTGTATATTTATGCGTGTTTTTTTATGACAAATTGTTAAGTATAACAAGATGATGCATTAACAACGCCATTTTTAATGGTACCTCCAATGCGTAGTTTTTTGTTTCAAAATAAAAAATACCCCCTATGTATTAGAAGGTATCTTTTTCTAAAAAAATTTTACCAATATTGTAGATTGATTTAATATCTACACGTCAACATTACTTACCTAACATATTTGAGCATATATTTTCTTGCGTTCGTCATTAGCATTTGAGTGTATTTTCCAGGTTTGCTTATTTCTTCTATTACAAAATGATAAAATGATCTTGGGATATTATCAACATAATTCGAAGTTAATGCAATAATCGACCCAAATAGTTCATACAAATCCTTATTATTATATCTTCCGTCCTGCGAAACTAAATAGCGTCTATATCCTCTATGAAGACAATGTTCACACCCCATCAGTAAAGTTGTTGTTTTACATAATTAAAGATTAATAGTTTTCTGCCGAGATCTCAAAGTAACTTTGAGGATGGGCACAAGCAGGACAAATTTCGGGAGCATCGGTACCAACGACGATATGACCGCAATTACGGCATTCCCAAACCTTGACTTCGCTACGACTGAACACCTCTGCCATTTCAATATTCTTCAGTAAAGCACGATAGCGTTCTTCGTGATGTCTTTCAATCTCTGCAACCAAACGGAACTTGAGAGCAAGCTCAGGGAAGCCCTCTGCTTCAGCCGTTTCTGCAAACCCTTTATACATATCTGTCCACTCGTGATTTTCACCCTCTGCAGCAGCAATTAAGTTTTCACGGGTATCACCGATACCGTTCAATTCCTTAAACCAAAGTTTTGCGTGTTCCTTTTCGTTTTCGGCAGTTTTAAGGAATAGTGCAGCTATTTGCTCGAAGCCATCTTTTTTTGCTTTAGAAGCAAAATAAGTATACTTATTTCTTGCCTGAGACTCACCTGCAAAAGCTGCTTCGAGATTTTTCTCTGTTTGAGTGCCATGATATTTATTCATAATAATTCTCCTTGTTTCTTTGCTTTATTTTTAAGATATTATCCTATATATAATGATAAAGCTTATTCATATATTTTGTCAATACACAATTTTGATTGTGTGCAATAATTCGAAAAAGATTTCTTTTAAGTTTTTTCTAAAAAATGTTGACTTTACCGTCAAAAGAAGTCTATAATATGTAAAAGCGTTGAAGGAGAAGTTTACGCTTAGACGGTCTGAATCAGAGATCCTTAGCCGTGGCTGTGAGCGAAGGACAGATCAAGTGTAGACCACCACTCCGGAGCTGTCCGTGAGTAACTAAGCGGTACCGTACCCTTGTCGTTAAAGGTCAATGAGCGAAATATTAAGGTGGAACCGTGTTTGTCCAAGCACCCTTAAAACAAATTATTTTTTGTTTTGGGTGCTTATTTTATTATAAAACGGAAAGGAGTATACTATGAAGGTCGTTTTTAACAATGGAAGTCAAGGCGAATGTCCTGCAAATGAGGAATTACATGTAATCAGACATACCGCCGCACATATCATGGCACAAGCCATTAAGAGATTATATCCACAAGCCGATTTCGCTTACGGACCTGCAACCGAAAACGGATTCTATTATGATATCGATTTAGGCGACACCAAATTAACAGATGCAGATCTTCCAAGAATCGAGGATGAAATGCGTAAAATCTGTAAGGAAAACCTACCCATAAAGGCATTTTCACTCCCAAGAGAAGAAGCAAAAAAACTTATGCAAGAGCGTAACGAAAAATTTAAGCTCGAGCATATCGACGATCTCGATGATTCTGCGGTCATTTCGTTCTATCAACAGGGCGAGTATATCGATATGTGTGTAGGTCCGCACCTTGCATATACAAAGGCATTAAAAGCGTTTAAATTGCTTCAAATTTCGGGCGCATATTGGAAGGGCGATGTCAACAACCAAATGCTTCAACGAATCAACGGTGTAGCTTTTGCATCTAAAGAAGAGCTTGAAGAATATCTTGTTCAAAGAGAAGAGGCAAGAAAGAGAGATCACAATAAAATCGGTAGAGAACTCGAATACTTCACCACAGTTGACTGTATCGGTCAAGGTCTTCCTATCCTTCTTCCAAAGGGTGCACGAACCATCCAAAGAATGCAAAGATGGGTTGAGGATGTAGAGGAAGAAAAGGGATATGTGCTTACCAAAACACCGTTAATGGCAAAAAGAGAGTTGTATAAGATATCCGGACACTGGGATCACTATCTCGACGGAATGTTCGTAATGGGCGATCCAAACGACGAAACAAAGGAATGCTTCGCACTAAGACCTATGACCTGTCCGTTCCAATATCAAGTATATCTCAATAAGCAACGCAGTTATAAGGATCTTCCAATGCGTCTTGGTGAGACCTCAACGCTGTTTAGAAACGAGGATTCGGGCGAAATGCATGGCTTGATAAGAGTAAGGCAGTTCACCATTTCAGAAGGACATATCGTGCTTAGACCCGATCAACTTGAAGAAGAATTTAAGGGTTGTCTTGAATTATGTAAATACTTCCTTGACACTGTAGGTATGCTCGACCGCTGTACATTTAGATTCTCACAGTGGGATCCAAATAACACTAAGAAATACGAGGGTACTGCAGAGCAATGGAATGAGGCACAATCCTTAATGGCAAAGATTCTTGAGGATCTACACGTAGAACACACCATCGGTATTGATGAAGCAGCATTCTACGGACCTAAACTCGATATTCAATATAAAAATGTATTCGGTAAAGAGGATACCATTGTAACTATCCAGATTGATATGTTGCTTGCTGAAAAATTCGGTATGTACTATGTAGATGCAGACGGAAAGAAGAAGCTCCCCTACATTATCCACCGTACCAGTTTAGGATGCTACGAGCGTACCCTTGCATATTTGCTTGAGACCTATGCAGGTGCACTACCCACTTGGCTTGCACCCGAACAGGTTAGGATTTTAACCATTACCGATAGAGCGGTAGAATATGCAGAAAGCGTAAAGGCAAGCTTGCATTCGTTAAAATATAGAGTAACCGTTGACGATAGCTCTAATACCTTAAAATATAAGATAAGAAACGCTCAACTCGAAAAGATTCCATATATGGTCATAATCGGCGATAAGGATATTGAAAATAATACAGTATCAGTCCGTCATCGCTCTGGTGAGGATCTTGGTTCAATCTCTCTTGAACAGTTTGAGGCAATCCTTGCCGAAGTCGTTGATAATAAACTAAAGAAGTAATTTAGGTTATTTATATGGAATAAATTCAGTATTGATGTTACTTTTCGTTACCCGTCCAAGCTACCGCAAAACTGCATCTTGCACTGCTTAGGCAGTTCGACCTATGGTTTCACCGCAACACCTGGGAACGACAGCGGATAAAATTATAACATAGTACAAGGTCACCAATTTAAGATTGGTGCAATATAAACAAAAAAAATACGAAGTAGGAAAATCCTATTCCGTATTTTTTTATTATTTTTTTTCACTTATTGATAGTTATTTTCTACCATTGATCGATATTGTTTTTATTATTGACCGCTACTTGTGGCTATTTACTTTCGTGGTACTTTGCGTAAATGGTTTCAGGATCGTCGGTCATAACACAGTCAGCACCGTTTTCCTTTAAACGAAGTGCCTCGTCCGGGTCATTAATCGTCCAATACTGTACGGCAATATTTCTTTCATGTGCATAGTTGATAAATGAGCTTGCACCGAAATCGTAAATAAATGTACCTACTGGTATCTGTAATACATCGAACTTGTACTCGAATGTTCTCTTGCTCTTTACACCGAATAAATAACTAAAATAAAAATCAACTACTTCCATTATAGATGCCGAACGAGTAATCTCGGGATATTCTTCATCGATATATTCTGTGATGTCCTTATTGAATGTACCTACGATGGTTTGATCGATTATTCCAAAACTATCCATCTTGCTTGCAAGAATATCCATAGCCTTTTTACCGGGCTCACCGTCGTTTTTAATCTCGATAATATATTGAAGATCGCTCTTTCTACCTGTTAGATAGGTAAGAATTTCGTCAAGCGTTACAATCTTGATATTCTCGGGAATTGAGTCACCTGTAAGCTCTGCATACGGCTTATTACCCTCGAGATCCTCAAACTTAGCACCAAAATTCAAGGTTTTAAGTTCTTCAAGAGTTTTATCTATAACATATACCTCTTCGCTTCCAAAGACTTCGGTTGCGTTAGATGTGCGGTTAACGGTAGAGTCATGCATCAATACGAGCTGATCATCCTTAGTTATATGAAGATCGAATTCGACTACATCGACAATTCCACCCTCCATGCACTTTTCAAAAGCCATCATGGTTTCTTCGGGAGCAAGGTCACCTCCTGCACGGTGTGCAGATATGTATATTCTATCGGTATAATTAATATATTTATTGGTCAACCCTTCAAAGGTCTTGACTGGATCATTTTTAGCGTAAGCAATAGCAGGAACAATAAGTCCTACAACTATAGCCACTAAAAGAATTACACCTATGATAATGCCTATTGTTTTTAATATACAACAGCCTGTTTTCATTTCATTTCTCCTTTTTTTATTTATCGATCGAATAATCGGTCAGTTTATTTTTAGAAATCTCAAGATCTCCGTTTGTCTTTGTAGTAATAATCATGCACCCACGCTGTTCGGTCTGCTTATATATTCCGATATATGCAAGGTAATCTATACTCATGCCGTAGTTTAGATTGATACCCTTATAATTAAGGGTAATGTTATTAAGATGATCATGTCCGCAAAATACATTTTTAGTGCTTCCAAGCTCGAGAATGACCTCAAATAATTCGTCTTCGCCAAGACCACAGTAAATTTGTTTTTTACTCTCGCCCACTACACCCGATATATATTTAACATTATCGGTATCGGTATATCCGTTTTCTTTATATTCCGTCCAAGCATCGAGATATTCTACTAACGGAATATGGATAAATACACTCGTCTGCACGGTTGGTAAACTATCCTTACCGAGCGTTGTCAAATAAGAAGCCTTATCATCTTCGCCAAGAGCATTAAACACATCCATATTAGACTTATTTATTTTTTCAATGGTGTTTTTATACCAATCGACTTGATTAGCGTGGATATTATCGTATTTCCATAATATACCGAATATATCACCGTCAGTATATGAATGCGAATCCATAAGAATGTAGCTATGGGTCGTAAGTCCTAAGGAATTCTCTACATTTATGGAATAATTACCATAACCGTCAATATTTTGATCACCCTCGAGATACAAGCAATGCTCCCACATATCATCACTATAAAACTCGCTTATATCCTTTCTCGAATAGTAGCTATACGCCTCCGAATCGTGATTACCGAATATGACAGCCCAATAAACGTCTAATTGTTCCATTAGCGTAGCGATAACGGTGGCCTCTCTTTTATTATTCAATGTGCCTGACTGATATGGAACAGGATATGACATATCACCGCTAATGATAACAAGATCGGGTTTTTCCGCTTGAACAAGAGTTGCGACCGCATTTATAGCACTTATATCTCTCTCCCTTGAAAATGCACCTGCACCTATATGTATATCGGTTAATTGCATCACCTTAAAATCGTCGTCGGTTACAAAGGTCCAGCTGTTATTTTCCAAGTCAAGTGTAGGCTCTAACGAATGCCCTACCGATTCGATAGATGAGATCATATCAATAGTTTGATCAAAATATACCGAATTGATAATGGCAATCACTCCTACAAACAGTGCGATAAATACCAATATCGACACCATAACTATAAGTGCGATAATGCAACCACGATTTTTAGCTCTTACGGTATTTTTTGTCATTCATTCTCCTATTAGACAATCTATCTATTATCACCTTTATTTTATAATATCTTGACGCATTTGTCAACAATGGATTTTTATATAATATAAATCAATAAAAAATCCGTCAAAATAGTGAATTTTTAATTAAGATAACTCTTTACAACCCGACCGAGTTATTGTATAATTTATAAAAAAAGGATGTATGTCCACTTTTTATTAATTGGAGGTATATTTATGGCTAAAAAGTCAAGCACAAAAACAGAAACACCAAAAAGTGCGTCGAGAAAGGCAAAGAATTCGCCGTTGAGTAATTCGGCTATTCGCTTTGCAGGTTTTTTGATTGCATTCGTCGGATTAATGCTGATAATTACAAAAAATACCATTATTAGCACAGCACTAACAGTTGCATCTATATTCGCTATCCTTTGGGGCTTGTTCCTTGTATCGGGCAGTTTCAAAAAGCTAATCGGTAAGGCAGATGACAAAAATAAACACTACTTAAACCTATTTATCGGATTAGTTTTGATCGTAGCCGGCATATTATTGCTCATATTCGGCGGACAAATCGAGCCTTGGTTTATCATTATAATCGGTGCTCTTATCGCTATATATGGTCTATTGATGATGATCAAATTCGTCTGCGCAACAAGCAGTAGAAGAAACACCTTGGGTATCGTTCTCAGTATCTTCACCCTTATCACCGGTATTTTAATCTGCTTATTATATATCGGTGAGATCAGCTCGGCATCAAGCGGCGTTTGTTATATCATTTTTGGTGCTATCGCAACAGCGGTAGGTTGCACAGAAATCATTTGTTATTAGTAATCAATACAAAAGCATAAGGAGATAATTATGAAGAAACTATTTAATGAATTTAAAAAATTCATCAGTAAAGGCAGTGCTCTCGACCTCGCCGTAGGTATGATCATAGGCTCTGCATTCACCGCTATCGTTACCGCATTAGTTGATAGCATTCTCAAGCCATTAATCAACTGGATACCTATACATGATACGACAGGCTTACAGACAATGTTAAGACCTGCAGTAACAGATGAAGCCGGTAATATCGTAGTTGAAGCACTCGTGCTTGATTGGGGCGCAGTAATCAGTGCGATTATCACATTTTTCCTCACCGCATTAGTATTATTTACAATCGTCAAAGCAATCAACTCTGCAAGAGAGGGAGGAAAGGGCTTAGAAAAAAGAATGAGAAAGCTCACAAAGAAAGGACAAGCTCAACTCAAAGCTGAAGAAAAGGCAAAGGCAGAAGCAGAAGCTGAAGCACAAGCTGCAGCTGCAGCCGAAGAATTAGCTAAGCAAGCAGAAGAAGCAAAGATCGAAGCACAAAGACTTAACCAACAAAAGACAGTAGAGTTATTGGAACAGATCGTAGAAATGCTAAAAACCAAATAAAATGGTTTGATAAAACAAAGAAATGCACATCGAGTGATTCTCGGTGTGCATTTTTATATGTTTTATGCCGTATGCCCAATTGGTCTTCCCTATAAATTTTGTAGTTATAGAACAATTTCGTGCAAATGCATAGTATTTTTATTTAGAATTATTGTTGTGTATGCTTCAATAAGGTTTTTAGTTAGGATTGAGTGAATTTTAATAAGAAGGCAAAATATCCGTCGATGGTGTGTGAAAAGGCGTAGGCCTCTACTCTGCTTTGTGCGATTTCGGGAAGGGCTTCTTCTATTATATCGGCTGATAGTTCGTCTTGCATTCTAAAATAAAACGGAACATTGCCCTCTTTCGCATGATTGGATTCTATAAATCTTGACAACGCCGTAAAAACTTCTTCGATATCATTAAAATACAATCCCTTTCTCACATAATAATTATCCTTTCTTGAATTACATTTTATATCAGGATAATTTTCTCTTTTATAGTTATGGTCAAGGGATATTTCATCGTCAGTTACATTGAAATACATATATTGAGGTTCATCTATTCTCTTAGAATAATCCTCATCAAAGGTTAGATCAATGTGATAAAAAATCTCCGTTGATTTGTACGACCAGCCATGCATGTGCATCTTCTTCCTCGGTTTTTTCAGAATAGATATTGGCAACGAGTATTCCGTGCTGTTGTAAAATATACTGCATCAATAGCGACATACCACCACAAACACCCTTTTGCCGTTTCAATAAGCTTACCACGGTAAATAGTTCTCTTTCTTCTTGTCCTTTGTACGATAAAAACTCGTAATCGTAATCATAGTCGCCAATAATATAATCACGGACTGCAAGCTCTAATTCAAATTCGTCAGCTATTCCATCAAATTTATGCGATATCTCATTAAGCTGAGCAGTTATTGCGTCGATCTCTTCTTCGCTATATTCAGTAGTTCCGTCACCGATAGTAAGAAGAAAATCACGCTCAAACGATAATACGCTTCGTGCGATATAGAACAACTCGGGCCAATCCCAAATAAGTCCGTCATAAACCTTGTCAATATCTATATAATTATCAAAATTGTAGATAAATACAGGCAATGTTCTATCAACTTCATCGTTTTCGGGCATAAAAAGATATTCATATGAATAAATCGATATATAATAAAACCTTAACTCACGCTTCATTATGCGTTCGACTAAAAACAAATATAATTCCTTTTCGGATTCGTTCATTCGATTATAATTATATCTGCATTTAAGATTGTAATTATCGGTCATTGGTTGCTCCTTTTTTTATATATCGATAATGGTGGGATAGCATCCGCAAGATACCAAATGGCATGGCGTTACCCGTCCAAGATACTGCTCGGTTACACCTCGCACTGCTTCGCAGTTTGACTACGCTTACGCTCCGCCCGATATGACAGGACGAAAGTCGGTATGACGGCGGACAATATATTATTCTTTATCGTCGGGAGAAGGGGTTTTATCGATATCTTTTCCCTTTTGTTCTGCTTCGAGTTGCTTACGCTTGCTCTTTGGTACAAGCTCGCCACTCTTAATCTTCTTATGTCTTTTGACAAGATAAATAACTAAAACTATTATTCCGCCAATAACGATTATGAACGGAAGTGCTGTTAATAGGAAAATTATCAAGCCTTCTGCAAATCTAAGTCCGCCTTCCATTGACTCTAACAATTTAGAACCAAATGTATCCTTTTGAACGGTTGTCTTGGTGTAAATATTAACGGTTACGGTGCTATAATCCACCAAACTGTCATAATTTTTAAGTGTACCTTCAATTCTTTTGAGTTCGGTTTCTATCTCGCTGAGTCGCTTATTGATGGTTATTATCTCACTGACAGATGCTTCACCTATTAAAGATATAAGTCTGGTTTGCTCCGCTTCTAATGTAGCCTTACGGACTGTATTATTGTAATACGACAACGAAACATCGTCCGATGATATTGAAGTAGACGAAACCTCGCCTATTCCCTCAAGATCGTTCAAAAATGCTTCCAACCTCGACGATTTTATTCTAAAAACAAAGCGAGCATAACTGCTTTCTATCGACGACGATTCTACCCATTCATCCGCATTTAGCTTTTCTCTAACGGCAGAGCTTGCTTCCTTTATATTTTCGACTGTCAATCTTGTGCTTGCGGTATAAATGATCTTACGGTCGGGTGAGGCTTCACCACTTTCCGAAGTATCAGCTCCGTCGTAATATCCCGACGCTTCATTATCCTTTCCGTAATAATCACCTCCGGTGGGATTTTCACCGGGATAATAATTCGAACCTGAACTACATCCAACAAAAACAAGTGTCAGTAACAATACTAATACTAAGATAATACACAGTTTTTTCTTCATAAGATTCTCCTTATATTTTATATTTTTGTCTTTTCGGCAAAATATCTCATGATGGCATAGACGGTCTTTCCGTCTTTGATAACGCCGTCAAGAATTTTATTATATGCCTCTTGTATGGGCATTTTTACCACATCTAAAAACTCTCCGTCATCTAATTTACTCTTTCCCATATGCTCCACCGTCGCTTTATAAATAAAAAGCTTTTCGTTGGTGTAACCCGGTGTCGGATAAATAACTCCATATGGTATCAATTCATCGACAACAAAGCCTGTCTCCTCTCCCAATTCTCGTTTAGCGGTAGAATATGGGTCTTCACCCTTCTCGACCTTTCCGGCAGGAATTTCAAGTATCTCTTCACGGTATGCATATCTGTATTGACTGACAAGATAGATGTTTTCATCCATATCCACCGCCAAAACGGCAGAACCTCCGTTATGACAAACATATTCACGCTTAGATTCACTACCGTCGGGTAGTTCTACACTATCAAGTCTAAGGTCGAGAATTCTCCCTTCATATATCAATTTAGACGCTAATTGTTTTTCTTCCTTATTCATTTGACATTCTCAAATCGTGTGCAATCAACGTGTTTTGGAGAAGCATGGCTATTGTCATAGGTCCTACTCCGCCCGGCACAGGGGTAATATATGATGCCTTAGGTGCAACTGAATCAAAATCGACATCACCCTTTAATCCGTTTTCCGTTCTTGTGATACCCACATCGACTATAACAGCTCCGTCTTTGACCATATCGGCAGTTAGCAAGCCTTGTTTACCGACGGCTACGGCTATTATGTCGGCTGATTGTGTATACTCAGCAATATTTGGCGTGCGTGAATGGCAAACGGTTACAGTTGCATTCTCATCCAAAAACAATTCAAACAGGGGCTTACCGACCAAGATCGAGCGACCTATTACAACCACCTTTTTACCGGATATCTCGATACCGTATTCCTTTAGCAGTTTAATCACGCCAGACGGTGTACATGGTGCTAATTGCTTTTTACCGCCGTACAATCTACCCTGTTGCGAATAAGTCAATCCGTCAACATCCTTAAGTGGAGAGATGTGATTAATTATCTTATTCTCATTGAAGCCCTTTGGAAGGGGTAATTGCAATAAAATTCCGTCCACGGTGTCGTCTAAGTTTAATCTTTCTATTTCCGATATTATCTCGTTTTCGCTTACCGTCGCAGGCATTCTTATCGTTAACGATTCGATTCCTGCCTTTTGGCATGCCTTGGTCTTATTATTGACATAAACTTGACTTGCAGGATCGTCTCCAACCAAAATTACAGCAAGTGTCAATGAAAAATTTGGATCCAATTGCTTTCTATTCTCAATCTCCGCTTTCAATTCGCTCCTAACCTTTAGAGCTGTTGCTTTTCCGTCTAATATGATCATAGTTGTTTCTCCGTTTTTTTATTCTTTTTGATTTTCTCGTGATTTTATTATCAGCGTATATGTATCGTTTATAATTGTATAATTCTTGTCGAGTGAAATGACCTTAACGGTATAGTTTCCTACACTTTCAGGATAGGTTACCTTATTACCCAAGCTATCAAATAACTCAATGGCTGTATCAAAATCATACTCATTCACTACCGCTAATGCGATAGATGCTCCTTCATATATCTCATATACAGAGGATGAATTAAATATATTTCTATCCCCGTTAAGTATGGTGAGTTTGTCTATTTTTCTTTGTGTTACGGTTACGGTCAATTCTATTGAGTCGAGCTTATTTATTCCGTCATCAGATAATACAAATCTACCGTCTTCAATAACGATCGATAGCGTGTAATCGCCAACCGTAAGAATGCTATCCATATCGACAGCACCACCTTTTGCATCGAGCAATTTGACGCTAATTGTCTTAGTATCAAGCAAGACGATATTCGATTCGATTGGATTATCAATTAAATACTGTCCTGCGGTATATTGGGCATCATATTCTCGTGATAAAGCAAGTCCATTCAATGCAAGATCGGTTTTAAATAACATTATCGGTTTATTTATTCCGCAGTCGATCGATACGATAGGAGCGCTACCGACAATATCTTTTCCGTTCCATATTTTTAAGTATACTGTTTGGTCGAACACGAAGTCAAAGGCAAATACCGATAAATAATCGTTTCGAGCATTCACAGTCTTAACTACCTTAATTCCGTCCTTATAATATGAATAAGTTAAAGTCAAGCTATCGACATTGGTAACCAATTCTTTCCAAGCAAGGTTGGCTTTAGAATCATTTATTGCCCCGTCAAAGGATGCAAAACCCTTGTCTTGAGAATATATCTTACCGTCTGCAATAAATTCTCTAACAACTGCATTATCTGTTGTTATCGATTCTAAAGTATTTTGAACAGAATATACTGAGTATCCCCTTATCAGTTGATATCCGCCTGCGTCATTGCCGATATATGCATCTATATCACTTGAAATCAATCCACCGTGGCAATCGGCAGTCATACCTGTAATATCATATTTCAGCATCATGTAGTATAGACGGTCATCGTCGGTAAATTTCACTTCAACAGCCTTATACGCTATCACTCTACCATTTTCATTAACTATGCTTTCGCCAAAGGGTGAATCGTCAAATGCATTTATATTTATCCGTCTTAATGAAACTCCGTCAATGTATACACTGTCAACCACTCTACGGCTGACAGTGACAGTACATGGAATCTCTATATCTCCGAAAATAGTTTGTATAACGGCTTGAGCTTGACCGCTTACACCTAAATACAGCGTTTTTCCTACAAAAATATCACAATTCCATCCATCAAGGCGTGCTACCGTTTTTACTCCGTCGAGATAGAACGATACCTTCTTTGGATACGAGCGTGAGTCTGATGCATTTACAAGATAGGGATCAACCGTAATATCCGTACCCGACGCAGTCATTGAATATATATCAGCTGTCGAATTATTGACAGATGAGTTTGCTAACGGCAAGTATCCGTCAAAAGAAGGTGATACTAACGGCGAGCCTTCTATTGACAATGTCAATGCTGAGCATATTATATTACCGACCTTAGCGGTAAGTGATATTCTTCCACTGACTTCATTAACCGACACGCCCTTTGCTATCTCTTGGCGATACAACTTACTAATATCGTCTAAGCCTATCCATTCGGTAATATCAAACCAACTATTGACTGTATTTGCATCTGCATATTCAAAATACAGCTTACCCATACAGCCGTTATTATCGCATCCGCAAATAAGACTATGCAATAATGCCGTATCGTTCAAATTGTGAACCACCAAATTTCCATTCAAGTCGGTATCGAGAAGCTTTACGCTTATTATTTTAGTCTTAAATAGATTAGCCTCGTTATTTTCGACATCTCCAAGAAATGGTTCACCCTGCGAATCAAATACAAAATAGTAATCGTTAGGGTCCTTACTCGATATCCATAGACGAATATCGGCAAGTCTTTGACCAAGCGGTATATATACGGGAACCTTTTCGTAGTAGCCGTTTGAAGCTACATCCACCGCAGTTAATGACGATAGATCCCAGTTAAGCGGTAGATCAAAATAAATGCTTTGTCCATTAGCATCGGTTATCCCCTTAAATGAAACTCGTGCTGTAGACGGATAACTGTCATAACACAAATAGTGCGTTCTATTTGGATCAATGGTAATACTGTACTCGGTGTCACCGTCTATCGGTCTATAGTATACCAAGCCTTCAATTCCGCTTTCTATGCGGTAGTACTTAAGTCCTATATGAGTTTCATTACCAATCACAAATCGTCCGTTCACCAAAACATATTCGCCTTTTGAATCTTCTACATATGTCGGAGTGGTCAATATCGGGTCTGTAAGATTTGACGGATTACCGTCTGCATCTAAAAGGCTCCAATTCTCCACAACTGCCTTAACAAATGAGATGCTTAATTCAATATACATATCTGCAACGGATATTACTCCGCCATAGATATAGTGTTCACCTCTATACCATATTTCTTTATCATTATAGGATCTAAGATTCCAATCGATATTCTCAATAATTATACTCGATGCATCAAAATCAAAGCTTTTCTCGTCTACGGTAAGAGTACATGCGGAATAATCCATTACCACCTTATCGGGAATGCTAAAATCATATGGATTATTATTCAAAAGCTCAAACTTGACTATCGAACCGACTTCATTTTCGGTAGCGACTGCCGTTGTTCCGCTGTAAAGAGATATAGATGTAATGTTATAGTTTTTAAATACATAGGGATATTCAAATGATTGATATCCGCCTATATCGTCACCCACAATAAGAGAGATACTTCCGCTTATTGTATCTGTCGAATATAAAGGAACATTTTTAACCACAGGAATCTCCCATTTTACCGCTCTTTCCGATTGTGTGCCGTTAGAAAAGGTCAATTCCACTTCTCTTGCAATCACAGTATTCGAGTCTATTGACGGAATCTTTATTTGATCAAACAATAATATACCGTCGCCAATAATAGAAATTCCGTCATTAAGACCTACCAGTCGGGTATTATTAATAATTCGATCGGATATATTGATCATCGCCTTTAATTCGGTTGGTACACCTAACGAATTGATTATATATGCAGTTATCTCATATGTTCCGTCAAGACTAAATAATCTATTTTTCATTGCCGATACAAGCTCGGAATCGGTAAGCAAAATGTCGTTTACCTTGACCGACCTATTATGAATAGATTCGGTATCCCATAATAAATCCGCTTTAAAACGCTTTCCGCTCTTTGTTAATACATATGCATCGGTTTGTGAATAGGTTGCTGTGTCAAAAGGATCGAAGATAGCGTATGCATAGATGTCCATAAAGCTCTCTGCATTTTCAATCTTATCAATATCGGTATCGGTCAGCTTAACGGTGTATGCACAGGAGTTAAGCTCTAACGCATCCCCGAAAAAGCCTATAACAGAGGGCGTTACTCTAAATTCGGAGCCTTGGGTAAATACAGCTTGGTCAATAGGCTTACCGCCATATGTCCAGATAACCGATTTATTGATATAATGTGTTCCGACCGTCATTCCAATGGTATTAAAACCATTCGACAATACCTTTATGGGATCGACAGCACTATTAAAGCCATCAAAGATAAATGTCTTAGCACTATTATCAACATAATCGATATAATCTAAAGGAATATTGACTGAATGCTCGCTCACATCGGTAAAATCGACCGTAACGGTTTCGGTTATACGCTGTCCGAGCAATTCGATATATGCATTGACCTCTCGAACGCCTGCACCAAGTGATGGCACATTATCGCAATGCCATCCACCTATATCCGATACATTAATAATAAGGGTAGAGCTTTCCTTTCCGTTCATTTCAACGGTAACAGTATTCGATAAGTCGTTAACATCGAATATAGATACCGTGCGTCCATCATGACCGCCTAATTCTTTAGTTTTTACGGATAGATCGTAATGCTCGAGCGTAATATCATCAATAATTAGGTCAATTCGCTTATTCTTGGCAAATAGCGTGCTAAATCTTATTCCGTTTCCGATAGATAGCGTGAATGTATCGACTGCAAAATCTATGGGAAGCTCTTTTACGCCCTTATCGGGTAAAAGTCGGCTTATGAATGATAGTATTTCATTGGCTCCATCTCGACCAGCCGATAACAATAAACCGTTAGCATCATTTTTTAGAACCGCCGACGAATTAGATGTTACAAGTGCATTTCCGTTTATGTCGCCTAAAAATGAAGCGTACCGTCCGCTATCAAGAAGATTCAACGATAGTATCTTATTGGTTCCGTTTTGCTCGGGGAATATTACATAGATCATATCGAGTGATGACTTGTAGTATATTGAGCAAACTAAAGAATTTTCAGAACCGTAAAATGATAGCTTAAATATATCAAGAGCACCCTTTGCGGTAAAATTACATTCCGCCACAAAGTCGGTAATTTCTCCGTCGATAGTTACATTTTCGCCACTTAAGCTCGATATCAAGCTCGACACAAGCTCGGCATTGTTAAGGTGCGTTATATTTGTTTCTATCCTACCGCTTATTACCGGAGTTAATGTGTTAATGCTATTCCATTTTTGGCATTTTTCTATCCACAACGGCTCAATAACAGATACTTCATATCCCACCGTAGGCGTTGTTGCCGACAGATTAACGGTAAGTCCATCTCCGTATAATGCAAGCGATAATGACTTGAATAAATTGTTAGAGGTATCTAAAGAAAACGAAACTCGGTTATAATTGTACGCAAAATCATAACCTGATACGCTCTTGATAAGCTCAAGTGCATTTCCGCCAATCTCGAGAACGGTTTTATCCTTGTCAATTTTAAGTCCGTCTAAAAGTGATACAATAAGATATGCTTTATCGATACCGTCTAAACTCTTAGGCTCGGTAAGTAAAGAAAGAATTTCAAGCTTATCTTCAATATACTCTTTATCAAACGAATAATAGCATGTTTCGCCTAAAAGTGCGGTTGCATCAATATAATAGTTATTACCGTCAAAATAAAGAGAAATGCCATTTCCCGTATTCAGTACATTATCAAGCGATAAACAAAAATGCATTTCACCGTCGGTAAAATTAGATTTAAACGAATAATTCGATGTGTAGGTATTATCGGTAAACTTGGTAGCAACCGATGAACCAAATAATTCGGCTATTGAATCTGTACGGTCAAAATCGAATTCAACTGTACCCGATAAATCAAAATTCCTAAAATCAAAGTGCTTATATGTCGATAAATTATCGGCAAGCGGAACGCTATATTCAGAAGAAAACTCTTCTGTAAATTCGGTAGCGGTGAAACTATTAAGCGCAACAGAATTGGTAACTGTGCCTTCAAGTGATTCAAAGCAAGCATTCTTAAAATAATAGTAGTCCGCACCACCCCTTGTATTATACACCTCAAAGGTTACCGTTGTATTTAGCTTGCTTAATCGGTTTAGGTCGCCCTTAGTTAGATTCAAAGCACCTAACAGCATATCCGCATCAATACCTAAATCAGCGGTTGTCAAAACATTTTCTAATGCCGAATAAACAAGTGAAAAATCAATTGTACATATGTATTGAAAATGATCAATACAATTACAGCTTTCGTCGTTGCATTTATCTAATACCACTTTTTTACAGTCGGTAAAAATATAATTTCCCAATATCGGGATCAGTTCGACCACTTCGCTAACCTTACCGTCATGCACCTTACTTTGGTTCAATGTATTGACTATATTTCCAAGCTCTAAGCCATGTATAGCTATCTTATTAAGTATAGGCGGATAGTCTATATATAATATGCCGTTTGAGTAATATAAAGAAAATAAACTGCCACCGTTTTCTTCTCTTACGGTGAATGAAGCTATACTCTTAGTATCGTTAGCTAAATTATCGGAATCAATATATATTTTTGCTCCAAAATCGTATAGCGTCGCATGTGGATTGACCGCCAATTCGCTATCAGTACTCCTTTTTTCTCCGCTAAATGCAACATAGATACCCTCGGTTGCACCGTCGGTCGTGCAAGAGTGGATCATTGCAGTATATATCTCGTCTATTGCTTTGGCTACGGTCATAGAACCGTCGTCATCTACGGTTATATCGGGTGGCGTGGTCCTACATGCGGTAAATACCAGCGTTACCGACAATATCAATATAAACGAAAATATTAGCAGTGATCTCTTCATATATCCTCCGACTTTTAGGTACACTCTCGATTATACCTATCATTATTAGTTTACAACTATTACCATAGCGGTGTCAATATAATATTTTTTAATAATAACACGCACACACTATACGCACGCACCCAAAATAAAAACTCGGTCCGTAGAATTAATCAACAGACCGAATTTGATATTTGAATTATTTTCACTCGCTATTTTTGATGAATGTATTTTAATTATGGTATTATAGGTCATCGGCAAAGCGGGTGCGATGCAAAATGAGTTTACGAATAATATCGTAAGGTATGATCGCAAGGCTTAGAGCAAATACTACCAACCATTGATATATGTTAAGTCCTGTGCATTGGAATACCGCACCGCCGAATTGTGTCAATATTATTTGTATAACAAATATTAAGCCAATACACGGTAAGAAGCCTTTGTTTTCACGAATGTTATTGAACAGCGTAATCGAGCTGGTACGAGTATTGAATGCGTTAAAGATTGCACTTAACATAAAGAATGTGAAGAATGCCGTATGTGATACTGACGATTCTGCCGTCGGATCAAACGGGAAGAATGATACAAAAGCAGGCAATTTAAGAATCAATATACCAATCACGACTACAAATAATGCCGATGTGATAATTCTAATCCACATTGATTTACTTATAATGTCACCATCTCTACTCTTCGGCTTTTCGTCCATATACTTAGGCAGAGGCGGTTCTCCACCAAATGCTATCGCTGCAAGGGTATCTATGACGAGATTTACCCAAAGTATTTGAATAATACTTAGTGGCTCCGCTATGCTTAGGAATGATGCAAGGAAACTGATAAACACTGCTGCAATATTGATAGAAAGCTGGAATACAACAAACTTCCTAATGCTATTAAAAATCGTTCTTCCGTATAAAACCGCTCTTGCAATGGTGGAGAAGTTGTCGTCAAGTATTACTAAGTCGCTCGCTTCCTTTGCAACCTCTGTACCGCCCCCCATTCCAAAGCCAACATCCGCTTTTTTGAGTGCTGGGGAATCATTAACTCCGTCACCGGTCATACCGACTACAAGGTTCATACTCTTACTGATATCAACGAGTCTACTCTTATCGCTTGGCAACGCTCTTGCTATTACTCTGATATAAGGTAGACAATCCTTTATCTCTTCGTCGCTCATACTTGCAAGCTCATCCGATGTATATACAAGGTCATCCTCGCTATTAATGATACCGGCGTCCTTAGCGATAGCAACGGCTGTTTCTCTACGGTCACCCGTAATCATTACAACCTGTATACCTGCTCTTTGAACCTCCGCAATAGCTTGCACTGCCTCGGGGCGAACATCGTCACGAATACCTATATAGGCTACAAGCGTTAGGCTTGCATTATAAATATTTTCATCAATTATTTCTTCATTGGTGTATGCGAATACCAATACACGCATAGCCCTAACCGCTAAATCGGTGATAGATTTATCAATAGCGGACGGATCGGTCAACGGAACCTCATTACCTTCTGCATCGAGATAATACTTACAACAAGGTAAAAGTCTTTCGGGAGCACCCTTTATAATTGTTTTACCATTATTTAGGGTTACGCATGAGTACTTGTTAGTACTGTTGAACGGTATACTGCTGATAAACTCCTTAGGCTTAGTCTCGCTATTCATTACATAGTGCGCCAAAGCCCTTTCTGTGGCATTACCGCCTACAACGGTCATTGAACCGTCGGAACCCTTAGTCAAAATGGACTGTGTATTGGTCAAAATATTATCAGTCAATTCGTCCATTATAGGCTTAGGAATAGCACTTGATTCAATATACGCATTACCACTACCGTCATGGACCGATACTACTTCGAGTTTACCCTTGGTGATTGTTCCTGTTTTATCGGAGAATAGTATATTAAGGCTTCCTGCTGTTTCGATACCTACTATTTTACGAACAAGAACATTCTCTTTGAGCATCTTATTCATATTAAGTGCGGAAACCAATGCAATCATCAACGGCAAGCCCTCAGGTACCGCCATTACGATAATTGTGACCGCTAACATTAACGCTTCCACGCAATCGCCCAATACTATCATCCAATCGCCCGAAAAATATGCACTAATTAACTGAGGATCAAATTGATTTTCAATAACAAATTTAAGGAATAAGTATGATAATGCTATGAGTATTCCGCCGATATAGCCGAATACACTTATCATTTTAGCAAGTTTCTCAAGTTTAACCTTTAACGGTGACGGTCTATCGTCATTTTGCTGTAATTCCTCGGCAATCTTACCGTATACCGACTTATCGCCTACTACAGTTACTTTCATTACGGCATTACCGTTACAAACTATGGAACCACGATATACACTGCTGTAATCAAGAAAATCTCTATATTCTGTCTCTTCACCCGGAACCTTGGTTATCTCCTTACTTTCGCCGTTTAACGCCGATTGATCAACGGACACCTCGCCCTCGATAATCACGCCGTCAGCAGGAACCTTATCGCCAAGCTGTAATATCACTATATCACCGACTACGAGATCGTCTATAACGACTTCTTTGATAACGCCGTCTCTAAATACCTTACATATTATTCTCGATGCTTCCTCCTGAAGCTTCTTAAATACATTTTCGTTACGGTATTCCGAAAATGTGGATACAAAGGTTGCCAGCAAAACTGCTATTGAAATGCCGACAGGCTCGTACCATTCACACTTGCCAAAGCAAGCAATTACAATATTGATGACCAGTGCTACCAATAATATCTCTATCATTGGATCCTTAAAGTTCTTCAATAATTTTTTCCAGAACGATTCACCTTTTACTTCGGTAAGCTTATTATTACCATGCTCTGCTCTGGAGCGAACAACCTCTTGTTCGCTTAGTCCTTTATAGTTCATTTATGCCTCCACTCGGTCTTGTTTAGAGGAATTCGACCGTGTATTAAAAATGTGCCTTTTATATTACATAATATATAATTTTATCAAATAAAACATATATGCTTAGATATAGATAGGATATTCCTTTGAGAAACGAAACAATTATTACGATATCTTAATAATTTTTCTGTTTACAGATACCTATTGACAAAAAATGCCACTATATTTATAATTTATATATGAAAAAAATCATCGTTTTGATACTATGTATATTTATTCCGTTATCGTTAGCTTCATGTGATATGGTAAGTTTGAGTACTCCCGTTTTGACTATAGACGGCGATACTTTGTCTTGGTCACCGATTTCTAATGCACAAAGCTATTCGCTGAAAATAATGTTCGACGATATTAACGGATATGAATTGACAACAACCGAAACATCATATAAGGCTAAATTCGTAAAAAAAGGCTCCTATATGTTTGCTGTTAAGGCTAATATTAACGGTAAGTATTCCAAGTATTCTAACGAGGTCAATTATACGCTCGATAAAGATATTAATATCTCTTCAAGTGCCGATGGCTCGGTTACATATAGAGGCTCTGGCACAGAGGACGATCCCATACTTATTGAATCGGCTACACAACTGCTGTCTATTCAAACAGGAACTAAAAAGGTTACTACAAACGGAATTTCCGAAACTATACCGCTTTTTTATAAACAGACCTGCGATATTGACCTTTCCGATAAAAACACCTCTCCAATATGTAGCGGATCGCAAAAATTCTCGGGTTATTACGACGGCAACGGCTTCAAAATTACAAACCTTACACAAAATAAAGTACCCGATTCGGGTTACATTTATATGGGACTATTCGGCTCTATTGAAAATGCAAGCATAATCAATGTGACTATCAAAAATTATTCTGTCAATATGAGTTATGTTTCTAAGGGCTTCGGTTGGGGTGCCATTGCAGGATATAGCAAGCAGTCAAATATTGAAAATTGCCATGTTGAAGGTAATATTTCCATCAATTCACCTATAAACGCCGTTTATTACGGCTATGCAGGAATGCTGATTGGCGAGTCCTACGGCTCTACGATTCGTAGATGCTCCGCTTCGGGCGAGATCGATATGGTATTTTCAAAGTGCTATGTCGGCGGTATTGCGGGTACTACCAATATTGGAACAAAGGACATAATAGAAAACTGCCTTTCGACCGTCAAAATAACGGCACATTCAACAGGCAGAAGTTCGGGTGTTCCCGAAACAAGCAGTTACGCAGGCGGTCTTATCGGTTATGCGACATCATTTAGCGAGGTCAATAATTCGGTAGCTGATGCATATCTTAATGCAACTGCAATCGATGGCGGTGATCCCCTTACCATCGGTATGGGTATCTTCGGGGGCGGTAAATTTAGGTCTGCAGACGGCTTATCCTCGCTTGTCTATACAAACTGCTACTTTAACTATCAAAAGTTAGGTCTATCAATAAACGACGAATACCCGACAGTAACTGAATTGGTCGATAGATATGCTATTGGCGGTAAGACGGTTAAACAAAATGCAAAAACTACGGTATTTGGCTTTGATAATAGTCAAGCATCGTTAGATAATACTTATAAAGAATTCGATTTTACCAATATATGGGTAGTCGAAAACGGCAAATTAGCACTTCGTAGCTATGTAGCCGAACATACAATTTCAATTTAGGAGGAAGTAATCATGAGTTATGCAGATGAGGTTTTTAAACAAAACATTAGCGATATTTTGGAGAACGGATTTTCGGATGAGGGGTTGCAAGTGCGTCCTTATTGGGCAGATGACCATTCCCCTGCTCATACCGTAAAAAAATTCTGCATAGTCAATAGATACGATCTATCCAAAGAATTCCCGATCATGACCCTTAGAAAAACAAACTTCCGTGCCGCAATCGATGAAATTCTATGGATTTGGCAGAAAAAATCTAATAACGTAAACGATCTAAATAGCCATATTTGGGATGCTTGGGCTGATGAAAGCGGTAGCATAGGTAAGGCTTACGGCTATCAACTCGGTATTAAGCATCAATATGCGGAGGGCGAATTTGATCAAGTGGATAGAGTTTTATATGACCTTAAAAACAATCCTGCATCAAGAAGGATTATGACTAACATTTATGTTCATCAGGATCTTCACGAAATGAATCTCTACCCTTGTGCTTATTCGGTCACATTCAATGTAACAGGCAATAAGCTAAACGCTATACTTAATCAACGCTCTCAAGATATGGTCGTTGCCAATAATTGGAATATCGTACAATATGCGGTACTCGTACATATGTTTGCCCAAGTTAGCGGACTTGAGGTTGGTGAGCTTGTACATGTAATTGCAGATGCCCATATTTATGATAGACATATCCCTATTGCAAAGGATATGATCGAGAGAGTACCTTTTACCGCACCTAAATTGGTAATTGATAAGTCTATAACCAATTTCTACGATTTTACCGTTGATAGCTTTTCAATTGAGGGTTATGAATGGCATAAATTGGGATGTAAATTGCCTGTAGCGGTATAAAGTATCAAACTTAATTGAATCTTGTAATATAATTAAATAAAAATGGGACGCCCAATAAGCGTCCCATAATTTTTGTTGTTGTACTGTGATTATTTTTTATTCGACTTTGCGGTATTTACCGTAGAAAACCTTGGTTTTTAAAACATAAATTAAGATAAATCCAATTACTACAACTCCGCAAACACCTAAGCATATACCGGCTACTGTCCAATCCCAACCACCGCTGGCTTTGACATTATCCCACATAGATACGATAGTATTATTTTGATCTCCAAAATCCTTCATTACACCAAGAAGTGCAAAATCTTCATCGCTTAAATAAAGATGCGGATACCTAATAAGTGACAACCATTCTTCGTCATATAAAAGCTCATATACAGCATCATATGCTCCGTATAATTCACCTGATTCGTCTGTGCCAAAAATCAACTCGTCAAGCTGTTCAAGCGGACTATCCTCATCCCACATTGTTTCGGGGGATTGTAGCGCTAAATCCAATAACGCTTGAATCTCTGCAAGTGCAACCTCGTCTTCCCATATTTCCGCAACTCGTGCAATTCGATTATTTGATAGACTTTGGAGTGCCTTATCCGATGTTTCTATATATTGGTATGAGTCTACAATGGCAAGAATTGCTTCTGCATCACCCATGATTGCCTCTCTATTCATTGCGGATGAATATCCTATCTCGTACATATTATATACATTGACATAGGGTTGACATGCCCATTCGATAAACATTTCCGCTGCTTCTACATTTTTACACGATGTTGGCATACACCAGCCGTCAAACCATACATTACCGCCACTTGTAGGAGCAATATAGCCTAATTCTACACCTTCCAAGTCGGCTTCTTCTATAGCGTACATAGCATCGCCCGACCAAGCAAGATTGACATATGCACTACCTATGATCATATCATCCTTTCCAAGGTCGACCTCGTAGCCTTTTAAGCAACCAGATGCTTTTTGCTGTTGAAGTATCTTCTCCGCAGCGTCAATCATTGTCTCGTCGGTGCAGTTAATTAGATCTTGCGGTGCTAAACCCTTATATTGTTCGGGCAAAGCATCCATCTCATACATATACATTACAGCAGCGGCATACGCATCTCTTACACTATCTTTCATTAGTATCTTACCGTTTAATTTATCGTATGAGGTCAATTCACCTTCCGCATTATACCAAGAATTCCATAGCAAGCCCCAGCCTGCTTCTTCTGCCATTTCGTCCGAAATAATCTCGTTACCGTTTTTATCTACACGGGTGTACATTACGCCCAACGTACCCCACATATACGGTACAAAATAATCATTGAGATTGTACTCCATTCCCTCAAATATCTCGTCGACTTTCTCAATAATCATATTATCGATATTATCAAGATTTCCTATATTATCCTTATTCAGTTTGAGAAGCTTACCTGCACTTGCAAGTCTCATAATGGAATACTCGGACGGACATACTAAATCTACATCGGCATCATCATTGAGAACCTTAGTCATCATGGTTTCGTTGGTGTCATATGTACTGTAAACAACTTCTATCTCCTTACCTGTCTTAGCATAATAGTATTCCTCAAACTCGTCCAAAATGGTAAGATCGATATAGTCTGCCCAGTTATATACAATTAGCTTATCCTTTCTCGTTGAACAGCCTGTAAGCATTGCTATACTCGAAAACGCAAGGCAAATAACTAACAATAAAAGTATGGCTTTTTTCATTTATTCGTCCTCCGTTTTAACCTTAAGGTTTTTGATATTTGCAAGCAATAACAGCGTAATTACAACTACAAATATGATTGAAAATACTGCAAACCAGTATGGACTTATCGACTTAACTCTCGCATCCTCATAAATAAATGTACTAAGTGTTTCGATACCAGTGCCTGCACCTTTATTTATCTGGGTAATAATGAAATCGTCCAAAGATAGGGTAAATGCCATTATAAAACCCGAAATTATGCCGGGAACAAGGTTTGGCAGTAATACACCGAATAACGCTCTTGTTGGCGTACTTCCAAGATCCAATGCCGCTTCGTAAATGTTTTTATCCATGCGTTGCAACAAGGGCAAAACGGATAAAACAACATATGGGGTACAAAAACTGACATGACCTAATATAAGTCTTACATATCCTTGTGGAAATGCAAATGTGGAGAAAAATACCATCAATGATACAGCAATAACTATCTCGCTATTGACAATCGGTATTTGATTCACCATAGTAACCACCGCGCGAGTACGCTTTTTTAAAGAATGAATACCTATAGCACTGATACTGCCTAAGATTGTAGATATTACAGACGATATAACTGCAATTAGTATGGTATTCTTCAAAGCGGACATCAATGCGTCAAAGGATTCCGATTCAAATATTTGCTTGTATGAGCTAAAGGTGAAGCCCTGTGAAAACGAAAATCTCGCATTACCACTGAAGCTGAATACTATTATTAAAAGTATAGGAGCATACAACAATGCAAGTATTAGCACTACATAACTGTACGAACAAGCCTTTTTAAATACATCTAAGCCCTTTCTCATAGTACCACACTCCCCGATTCGTCCTTAGCACCGAATCTGTTTAAAATAAAGTTACTGACAAGCACAAGCACAAGCATTACTAAACTCATAACGCTACCTACGCCATACATGTTTTGGGAAAACATATTTTGAATGGAATCACCAAATAAATAAATCTGTCTATCACTCAATATCTCTGTAATCGCAAAGGTCGATATCGCAGGGATAAATACCATAGTCACTCCGCTCAAAATTCCGGGGAATGATAGCGGAAGGGTGGTCTTAACAAGTACGGTGAGCTTATCTGCACCAAGGTCAAGTGCAGCCTCGGAATAGCTCTTATCGATGTTAGAGATCGAGTTATATAACGGCATTATCATAAACGGCAGATAATTATAAACCATGCCGAATATTACCGTTCCCATGCCTAACGATACACCAAGCGATTCAAATATAGCCTTGGTTGCAAGCGTGCGGATAAGGAAATTTATCCACATTGGAAGCATGAAAAACAATATCAAAAGTTTACCTGCCTTTAACTTGCTTAGTATCAATGCCAATGGATAACCGAGTATCAAGCATATTGCGGTGGTTATCAATCCGATAACGATACTCTTCCACAATACATCAAGTCCGCTCGATGTATTGACATTGAAAAAGTCGATAAAGTTTTGGAATGAAAATCCATCATCATAAATGAACGCATTAATAAGAATAAGCACCAACGGTACTACGACAAATAGCATCAAAAAGAGTATGTACGGATAGGAAAATACCCGACGAGTCAGCTTGAAACCGATTTTACGCTTCTTATTTGCGGTAACATTAGAGTGATCAGTCATTGTTCTCCTCCGAAGCCTCTATTTCTTCAATGATTATCTTATCGGGAGCGATCTTTACACCAAGCCTGTCGTCCTTCATCCATTCGTAATCGGTATCGACAAAGAAGTCATAATAATCGTCCGAACGAACGATGCACTGATAATAGCTTCCCTTATAGATGCTATTAACAACGGTTACACCTATTATACCATCTTCCTCGTTGTCGGTAAGCTCAACATCGTCAAAATCAACCTTTACTCTTACCTTTGTTCCCGATGGTAAGTTAGAATTACATTCAAACTTACCGCCACATATCTCAACGATACCCTCATCCCACATTTCGGTTTCAAGCTCATTGATAATGCGTGATTTGTGCATGATATGGAAACTATCAGGGCGAATAACTAAGCCTACATCACTACCTACCAATCTTAAATCGGTATGGTGCACCATTATTTCGTTATCATCTCCGTTTTCATCCTTAACAATGACGGTTGTTTGGAAGTGATCTCCCTTAAATACCGATGATTGAATATTACCGACAATCATAGCATCGGCTGATTCCTTATCAACAATAAGTATGTCCTCGGGACGAACAATAACGTCTACGGGCTCGTTCTTCTTAAAGCCCTTATCTACACATTGGAATGTGTGTCCGATTACAGAAATACGATAATCGCTGGTCATACATCCGCTGAATATATTTGATTCACCGACAAAGTCGGCAACAAATGCATTTGCAGGCTCGTCGTATATCTTTTGAGGTGTAGCAATTTGCTGAACTACGCCCTCTCTCATGATTATTATTCTATCACTCATGGTCAATGCTTCCTCTTGGTCATGGGTAACATATACAAAGGTGATACCAAGCTTTTTATGCATATTCATCAATTCGATTTGCATGTCCTTACGAAGTTTAAGATCCAATGCACCTAACGGCTCGTCAAGTAAAAGAACCTCGGGTTCGTTCACAAGCGCACGAGCTATAGCAACTCTCTGCATTTGTCCGCCTGAAAGGGAAGTTACACTACGCTTCTCATACCCTTCCATATCAACCATTCTAAGTGCATTACTGACCTTTACAGCAATCTCTTCCTTAGTCAGTTTACGAAGCTTCTCCATTTTTACGCCTTTTTTCTCAACGAATTCGCCGGTAGGAACTTTTTTGAGCTTAAGACCAAAGGCAATGTTATTAAAAACATTGAGATGTGGGAACAATGCATAACGCTGAAATACCGTATTTACATTGCGTTTATACGGCGGAAGCTCTGTAATATCTTGTCCGTTAAATAAAATCTGACCGCTGGTGGGCATTTCAAAACCCGAAATCATCCTAAGCGTAGTGGTTTTCCCACAGCCGGACGGTCCTAAAAGGGTGACAAATTCGCCCTTATGAATGCTGATAGATAGATTTTTGACAACAGGTTTGTCGCCAAAGCTCTTATGAACATTCTTGAGTTCGATGATAGTGTCATTTGATAACACCTTCTTTTCATTGGTTGCCATAAACAATCCTCCTAAGTATATCAGAAATCGCTCGGAGTGGTTACCCAAAGAATTTTTGCTTCTTTGCTACCAACATTGACGATCTTATGCTCCTTATCTCCTGAAAGATAAAAAGTTTCTCCTTTTTTAGCCTTATACGCAAAGTCATGTATTATTATCATAATTCTGCCATCCATAACATAGCCGAATTCTTGTCCCTCAAACGGATACCTAATGTCAGAACTACCGTTGACAGGTAAGGTCAATAAAACAGGCTCCATATCATTTTTGGACGAATTAGGTACCAACCAAGTTATCGATCCGTCACCATTTGGGGCAGATACATAATCATCTGTACCAAATACAACCTTTTCTTCTTTCTGCTCTGCAAAAAATTGCGGAAGAGAAACACCTAAAACATTTAATATATCCTCCAATGTAGATATAGACGGTGATGAAACATCGTTTTCCAACTGACTGATATAGCCCTTCGTTAATTCGCATCTCGAGGCAAGATCCTCTTGGGTCAAGCCGAGCTGAAGTCTACAAGCCCTTATCTTTTGCCCGATATCCATAATACACTCCTTCTAAACAAAAAGTTTACTATCGTAAATTATATATTCGAAGATTAGCAATGTCAAATAAAAAGATTAGTTTTACTAAACCTTTAGTAAACTTAGTATTTTTAAACTTTTTGTTAAATATCACTGTACAACTGCAAAAATATAATATTAATATTATAATGATTTATGAGTAAATTAAAAAAGGGACTTTTGATTGTCCCTTTTTTTTATATTAAAACACGATTTCATATTCGGAATTGGATTCCTTGATTAAAAAGTAATATCCAAGCCTACTGCATTAGCTTAATGAAGAAAGCGGTCATCGCTTTTTCGGAGTCGGTGGGTTGTCTGTATGAATTTATCGATGCTATATCAAATAATATACAACCGCAATGCCCTCTGAATGTCGGGAAACAAATAATGTCTAAGCATGAATCTATTTCGGAACTGTAATCTACTATTTTGACCGTTTCACCAAATAATGCTGCCCTTTCATATGTGCGTAGCCACTTGCTATCCATGTTCGGGAACAACGTGCCAAATTTACTTCCTATCAAGTCCTTGAGTTTATGCTTTTCCAATACCGCCAAAGCCTCGTTTGCATAACGGAATATCCAATCGACCGCATTATACTCGTCATCGAATATCATTTCGATATCGCAAAATGCAATAGGCAGATTATCAAAAAGCTTATAATACTCGTGATATTCTTCTGTAGTATTCAAAGAAACAGATTCATTGAAATATTTTATCAATTCTATTTGCCTCGAATGAAATCTATCAAGCAATTCTTTACGATGACGGCTCGCATAGTCTAAGCTTTCACCGTTGACTAAATTAACCTTATCGGTAATGTTATGAATCGCAATAACCGATACCAAACATCCTCTCTTGATCTTAATGAAATATTCGCCAACATGAGGTTCAATCTCCGCCAATGTCATTCTTGTTTGATAGACATGGGCGGGTTGCACATGTACGAATGCATTATTGCCCTCCATAATGATATATAGAATAGAGGAAAGTGGAATATCAATTTGATTTTTATCCACGATAATTGAAAGTGTTCCTTTATTTTTCATGGTTTTTCTCCGCCTTTCAGTAAAATTATGTATTCATTATACCATATGTGTGGCATTGAAACAAGGCTTTTTGTAAAAAAAATCGGCATTTTTGTTTTATAATTCGGATTTTTTCACCATTTTATCACCCAAACGATTTTTTCTTGACATGATGAGAATAAGAATAATGGCGGATAAGTTGGTATATGTAAAGATAGATTTGCGTTTTAGTGGAGTTTATTTAACATTAGCATTTCTTAATGTTCTAATAGCATTATATTTTCTAAAAATCTATTGCAAATATATTTTTTTATATGATATAATACAATCGATAATATAATACAATCGAACGATTGGTTATATTACAACCATATATATAAGGATAAATAGAAGAACTCATCTATGTTTCATATATTGGTTGTGATGATCGATAAGATAAAGCATTGGCAATATATTGGCTGTCTTTTAATTAGATCTCGCTTTATCACTAAACAAAATCCATTTATTGGAGGAGCTATGAAAAAAGTTTTATTTGGAATAATTATAGCACTTACACTTATCTTGGGCGTAACCTCGGTCTGCCTTATTTTTGGCGAAGGATACGAGCAAGCAAATGCGGCATCATCGAATGCTATTAACTACGGCTTTTTTGTTGCTAATAACTTAGTCACGTCTGATAAGCTTTCGGGAGACGGTTGGTCTTACGACCCCAAAACTCAAGTGCTTACGCTCGGCGAGGAGGGCGAGTCCTTTTCCTTTGATGACATCGTTCGTGATGTAAGAAGCTTTGACGGGAAGCA